>JAAYEH010000226.1 GCA_012728855.1 Rhodopirellula sp.
ACGCGGAAAAGGAAAGAGTGCGCGGCGTTTCTTGCCTGACGCCCGTCCGTTTCCTCAGATCCTGTTGGCACCGCGCTGTCATGCGACATTCGGGCAGGATTGGGCTGAGGGGCGCAATTGGATGCTGCCCGCGATGGAAATGCCATAGACAGGCGTTGATGGACGCGGTAGAGGTTACGCAGCCAGCGGCGGGTGATGCTCCAGTCTGGGCGGTCGGGATTGTCGCCGGTGTTTATGAGGAGCGTGGAAAGGTACATCAGGACGCCTCCTCTTCGAGCAAGTCGCGGCGGACCTGCGTCGGCGCGGACCGTAGAGCGCGGCGGCGGCCTTCTTCACTGCGGAAAGCGATAATCTCGCCGCGTGTGCGAAGGATCGCGTCACGCCAGCGCGCCTCGCACGGGTCGATGCGGTCCAGCCCCATGCCCAGGCCATATTCGATCATCGTGACGGCGTCGTGGCAGAGGCGGCAGAGCGAGCGAAGATCGTCCGGGGTTTCGTTCCCGCCGGCCTGCCGATAGGTAACGTGTTGCACCGTTGTGGCAGGGTTTTTGCAGAACACGCAGAGGCCCTGATCCGCTACGAGGCGCGCTTCGCGGCGCTTCTTGTATTCGGTGTTCTGGTAGTCGGCGCGCGGGCGCGGCGGCGCAGGCAGGCGGCGCTGCAGGGCTTGGCCGACGGCAACAGTGATCCGCTTGCGCAGAACTAGTCGTGGTTCGTGCACCGGTGGATTGAAAAAGACCGGGGTGTCGTACCAGACCTCGGCGTCGGGCGGTGCGGCTTGCCCAGCTTGTGGCGAGTATTCCAGCAGGCAGTCCAAGGCAATCGTTCTGCAAGGGGCGTTATCCTCATCGCGTGGAACATCCTCGGCGAATCGTGGGCACCAAGGCGGAGACTGCAGGGCAGCTTCGAGGTCGGGAAACTCGTCCACGCCGGCGTACACCGGGCGCGCGGGTGGACAGCACCTGCGCCCCAGAAAGACCGGCCACTTGGGTTGCTGCAGCGCGTGCGCCAGCTCATCGACGAGCGCACGATCTTCCGCTTGCAGCGCCACGAGGAAGCTGGCGTCGGCCAGGTACTCCCGGCGCGTGATGAGGGTGCCCTGAGGGCCGGTTTTGCCCCCCGCGGTCGTCATGCCGGTTCCCGCCCCCACCGTGTGGTAGTCCCACCAACGGATGCCCGGGCGGTCCGTCCGCACGCCCATCCGGATCATGCGCAAACGGGCCAGTTCTTGACGTGCCCGGTCGCGCGAGATGCCCAGAGCGCAGCAAAGCAACCCAAGCACACCTGACTTCGTGGGTGCTTCCATCGTCCGGCGGATGACCATCTTCGACGTATCGCCCCAGGCCTGAAGAGCCCCCTCGAGGCGGAGGAAGAGTGTGTTCGGTTCCGTCATTTCGCCGTCCCCGCAGGCGTCGCGCCTGCCTCCACCTTGTCCATGACTGTACGAAGGAACCGATCGAACTCGCCGAATTCGTTCGGGCCTACCACTGATTGTTCTTGCTCGTGTTCTTTCTTAGTCTTGTCGATCCAGGTCAGGCGATGGCGCAGATTCGGCGAGAACCAGAAGCGGTCGGCCTCGATCCCGTAGCCTTCAATGAGATCGTGGGCATACTGCCCAAGTCTGGCGACGCTTTCGCCGATCAGACCGCGTTCCGATTTTTCCGGCACGGGGTCGGCGAAGGCGTTGGCGTAACTGATGGGCGTCGCCGAATTGGTTTTGACCTCGACCAGAACTCCGTCCGGTAGATTGAACGCCGCGAATGCATGCTGTTTGCCGGAGGGGTTGGCCCTGGCGGCTGCTTCAAGGAAACATCGTACCGTCTTGCGGGCGAGATCCGTATCATTCGCGAGGTTCTTCACCAACTGCTCGAAGTCAATGACGAAGTGTTTGTAGAAGCAGGCGGAGTTAAACATGGCCTCATTGACATGGCCCGCGCCGGCATCCTGCCCGGCCACGTCATCAGCGGCGGTGAAGTAGTCCACCTCGTTGGTCGCGGCGTGAGTCGAGATGGCATGGGCGGCGGAGAGGGCGGCCTCAACCGTGAACTGGCCTTTGAGTCCCTCAAACGGTCCCTTAGCCTCGAATTCGGTCATACGCCCGCAAAGTGCTATGTCGGGGGTCTTCACGGAGTTGCGCATGATCTCGGCAAATCTCTTGCCCAGGTCGCCGTTTGCCTCGCGCACGGCGGCACCCATTTTCGTGATGGCGGATTGGGGAAGAAAGAAGAGTATCTTGAAAGTGTTGTCATCCTTGAGGCCGACCCCGCCATCCACAAAGACTTTCCGAATGGCCTCGCAATGTTCTTTTTTCGGTGGATTGCCTTCGCCAGCCGCCTCTTTTGCAATCGCCTCAATCAGCCGCCGTGTACGTACGCCGCCGTCCTTTTCCAAAGCGGCTGAAAACTCCGGACTGCGTCGGATGCTGCGTTTGAGGCACTGGCTGGAGATGCGCGCCCGGGTCACGCCGGCGAAGATGCAGGTCTTCGGTGCGCCTAGATCGTCCCGGTTGAGGTTGGCCGGGTTGTGGTTTTGGATCATGTGAATTTCGATGAGCATGTTCATGTTCTCCTTCCGAGTAGATGATTTGCCGCATTCAGATACTCGCAAGCCCATAAGTCCTGTGGTGTACGGTGAGCTTCACCACAATGCACGAGCCGTTCATGAGCGTCCAGCCGATTCTTCTGCGGTGGGTGGTGGGGATTGTACTGTCCGTCCCAGAGCCAGAGGTCATCGAGCAGATACACCCAGTCGATCCCCTTGACATCCTTCGCATGCGGCACGTGCCCCGCGACCGCGCGGGACACCTCTCCCAGGGCCCAGCACAAATGTGGCTCCAGCGACGACAGAGCCGAGCAAAGCAATGCGTCGAAGCGACGGCGATGCTTGCGCGCCGCAATGAACTGGCTCTTGCCCGGCTCGCGGTCCGGCACAGCGGAACTAAGCGGTTCGGCGTCCGTGCAAGCAGGACGCGGCGGTTCACAGCGGCCCAAGACCGCAGGCAAAGAGGGTCCTGCGGCCGATTCCGGCCGCATGTGCGGCACGTGGAAGGCGCTGAAGAGTTTGGCTACAAGCCACGAAGGCTCGCGGCGCGGCGTGGCCGGACTTATTGCGCGTAACGGCCACCAGAGACCCGTGAAGAGGTCGAAACCCTGCAGCGTTGCGTCGAGCGGCTGTCCGGCCACGCGGCGCAGCTGGGAGCGCTGGCCCTCCTGCAAGTTTGACAGTCGTCGCACGTATTCCGCGGTCTGGCTCATGTCTGGTCTCCATTTGTGCCCCCTCGTTTCGTGCTCGCAGGTAGTGCGCCCTCAGGGGCACTCGTGTTCGAAGGTTGACCGTGCTTTCCGACCAGTTCTTTGATCTTTTTGGTGAGCAGGGCTTGGGCACCATTCTTGGCGGCCCGCCGGCGAAGCGGCGAGCCGGGTGTTACCGAAGCGATAACCTGTTCCACCACGGGCGCATATACTTCATGTAGCAATGCTTTCTCTTCGTTTGGATCATTTCCCGCCGACGCATTGAGCTGGCTCAGCCGGTCACGAATCAGAGCCTCGCCATTCGGCGTCAACAATTTTGCGGCTGAATCAATTTCGGGGTGCTGCCGGTCAGGGTTGCATGTAACTGTCTTAAGTATACCGCGTCGCCGGAGTTTGGCCTCGCTGCTTTCGTTTGGCTTTCCGTTCGTGCCTTTGCCGCGCAGGATTTGAGCGCAATCGCTTGTAAGCTTCGCCAGCGTAGTCGCGACGGTGCCGGGTAAACGGACAGACGGCGTGTCGTGGAAGACGTACTTCCCGTCGCCGACTATGCCGATGGCAAGTGCCTTGGTGCCGCGCAGACGCAAGGCATCTCGCCAGAACTTCGAGGCGTGCAGACCAACATCCTGGCTCAGGTCAGGCAGCCTGATGGGCTCGGCTTCTTTGAGAAGGTGTGGGTCTTCAACCCAGAACTTCTTCAGCTGCGTATCCTGCTGACCAAGCATGGGCGTCTCTTCCTTCGTGGGCTTCCCGGTCAATTCCTTGATGACCTTCTGGTTGCCCGCCCGGAACAACTGGTCGATGACCCGTGCAATCTTCGCTGCAACGCTCTTGTCTTCGGGCGCTAGCTCCGCATGGGAATCGGCTTGCGCGAGCGCAGCCATCCTGCACTTAACGATGACAGGCGCGGCCTTGACGACCTTGTCGGCCACCTTACGCCTTTCGGTCGTCTTCGCCTTGTAATCAGCGTGAAGTGTTTGAAATTCAGACAAGACATCCTTGCCAAGTTGCTGCCCCCTCGTGACAGGAGTGGGCCACCCTTTCTCAATACATAGACTGTCGATCAACCTTCCGGTTTGCCCACAGTACGCACAAAGACCGGTGTTCTCTGCTATGTTCAACCACAACTTGCGGGGCCGCCAGGCAAGCTTGGCTACTGCGTCAGGCGAACTTGGCTGCTCGCTACCCAACCAGGGAGCCTGATCGGTTCGTGAATTTGCATCTGGAAGATTCCTGCAAAGGGTGTGGAACAGATTCTTCCCTTCAATAAACGCGTATGCCGCAGAGCCCGGGTTAACTGATGCGGGATAAGACCCGTTCGCCGGAGCCCAGACCGAGAGTCGCAAGATTCCCATGGCGCAACACGCGGGGCAGAATCCGTAGGAACCGTGCACAACGTGGCGCATGAAATTCACCGAATCGGCTCCAGGGAACTCTACGAGCAGATCGGCGATCGGCCGACATTCCTTGCCCTTCAGCAATTCGTCCTGATAGAACCGCTTACCGTCACCCAACAGATTGAACGCGGGCTTGTTTTCCTCCAGCTTCGCGAGCCAGTTCTCCGGTATGCCGGCGCCCCTGTCGTCCAGCGCCGCCAAAGAAGACTTCGCGTCCTCCTTGCACCACATAAGCACGGCCAGCAAAAAGCGGAGCAGGGCCACGTTGTCCATTGGATTCGAGGCGGCGATCTGCCGAATCATTCCCGCCCGGGTGAGGGCGTCGCGAATGCCGACTCGCCCCGGTTGTCCGTCGATCCACAGTACTGGAATCCACGCTTCAGTCAGGAGATTGAAGGGCATGCTTCGTTCCTTGTCCAAGCGGCGGGGTCTCCGCCGGTTTATGTCCCGGTCAAACGTGATATGTGTTATCTTGGCCTCATTGAGTCCGCAATGCAAGGCGGCGGGTGACTGGGGAGCGCCGGCGGTGCGGGCGAAGGGATGCGAGACGGATTCGTCACACCAGGTGGGAAGGTGGGAAGGTGGCCGCGGCGGGGCGCGGAGAACAGAAGTTAGAAGTTGCTCGTGTACCAGGGACTGCGTCCCTGGCAACGCTCGTGCGCCCTCCGGGCGGGAACAGTTCACTGTCCGGTGGGAACGTGGGAAGGTGGGAATGTGGCCGTGGCGGCCGGCGCGGCGCTGATCGATGGA
>JAAYEH010000227.1 GCA_012728855.1 Rhodopirellula sp.
ATCTCGCGCCCGTTCTGCGGGGTGAAAGCACCACGTCGCGCGCCGCGCCCTTGTTCTGGCGCCGCCCGCCCGACCGCAAGTTCGCCTACGGAGCCGGCCCGCTGCCGGACTTGTCCGTACGTGAGGGCGACTGGAAATTGTTGTGCGAGTACAATGGCAGCCAACCGGAACTGTACAACCTTAAGGCCGATCCCGGTGAAACCGCCAACGTCGCCGCTCAGCATCCGGACGTGGTCCGGCGACTGGCCGAGGTCCTGTTGGCGTGGAACAAGACGATGCCGGCGGACCACGGTCCGGCCTTGGGATCGGAATCGAAGCCGAAACCTGCCAATCCCAAGAGAAAGAAAACTCCGCAATGAGACTCCCGGCCGATCGCAAGCGGGACTGCTGGGGGGGGACTACTGGGGAGCAGACGCGTTTGTCGGGGGAACGGACCCGGTGCCGGTAACCTCGCAGGATGCCACGTGCCGCGCGACCTGTTCCGGGAGAGATGCTACTTGCATCAGCGAGCCTGCCCCTCCCCTTGACTTCTGATCTTCGACGTTGTATCTTGATACATCACCTGAAGAGCATGATGAATTGGATTCGCATCTTCTGGGATTTCGAACCGGGCGGCAATGCGGACCATGTGGCCGAGCACGGTTTGGACGTGGAGGAAGTCGAGCACGTTTTGAAGAACCCTGAAAGCCTCGAAGTTAGCCGGAGCACGGGACGTTTCATGCTGTTCGGACATACGCCCTCGGGTGAATACATCACCGTGATTTTCGAGGAATTGGACGAGGACACCGTCTACCCGGTAACCGCGTACCCTGTTGAGGAATGAGGATGACCAGCAAAAGACCGGCCAAGCGACTGGCGAAGCAGGCCACGCGGATTGTGGGACGACTTCCCGATGAGAAACGCGCCGAACACGACCAAGTGATCGCACAGGTTGAAGAAGAACTGGGCAATCGCATCAAGACGCCCAGCGCCGCCCGGGTGGCACTGGCGAAATTGAAAATGGCTCGCCTGCGGGAAGGACTGAGCTTGACCGATGTTTCGGAACGGACGGGAATCGATCGCGGCAACGTGAGCAGGCTGGAACAGAATTCCGAGAACGTCGAACTGAACACGCTGGTACGACTAGCCGACGCTCTGGGATATGATGTCGTGGTGGACCTCCGGAAACGAGCCTGACCTCGCAGGACGCTACGCGCCGTCCGAGTTGCTGCGGGAGGGATGCTGCTTGCACGTCTTGAATCAAGGCGTGGGCCGAAGGAGATTGACGAGTCAACGAACCCCGGACGGAGGCGGAGGCGACTGGCCGAGGCCCTATTGGCGTGGAACAAGACGATGCCGGCAGACCACGGTCCGGCCTTGGGGTCAGAATCGAAGCCGAAACCTGCGAACAAGAAAGGGAAAAGCCATGCCGCCAGTAAATCCTAGCCGCTTCCCGCTTCTGATCGGTTTCTGTCTCTTCGCGCTGTGTGCCGTCGGCGTCATTTCCGACGTTTCCGCAGCGGACCGCATGAACGTGGTCTTTGTGCTTGCCGACGACCTGGGTTGGGGAGAACTCGGCTGCTACGGCCAGCAGAAGATCCCGACGCCGAACATCGACCGCTTGGCCGCCCAAGGGATGCGGTTCACGCAGCACTACAGCGGCGCGCCCGTGTGCGCTCCGTCGCGGTGCGTGCTGATGACCGGCAAGCACCTGGGACATGCCGAAGTGCGGGGCAATCTGCGGGCGGCGGCCAAGTTCCCGGAGTTCACGGAAGGACAATATCCGCTGTCCGAGCAAGCGTTGACGGTCGCGCAATTGTTCCAAAAGGCTGGCTACGCCACGGGCGCGATGGGCAAGTGGGGGCTCGGCCCGGTCGGCAGCACGGGGGATCCGAACCGCAAAGGCTTCGATCTGTTCTTCGGCTACAACTGTCAGGGTGTGGCGCACAGTTTCTACCCGCCGCACCTGTGGCGAAACGCGGAGAAGATCACGATCAACACCCGGCCCATCCCCGGCCACGCGAAGCAGCCCGAGGGCGAGGTGAAGTTGGACGACTGGGTCGGCGAGACGTACGCGCCGAAGCTGATGGTCGCGGAGGCGGAGAAGTTCATCGCCACGAATGCGCCGCGCCCCTTTTTCCTCTACCTGCCCTTCACCGAGCCGCACGTCGCCATCCACCCGCCGCGCGAGTCGGTGGAGAAGTTCCCCGCCGAGTGGGACACGGAGGTCTACCGCGGCGGGAACGGCTACCTGCCGCATCCGCGGCCGCGCGCCGGCTACGCGGCCATGATCAACGACCTGGACGGCTACGTGGGCCGCGTGCTCGCGGCGCTCGACCGTGCCGGCGTGGCCGACCGCACGCTGGTTGTCTTCAGCAGCGACAACGGAACTACGCACGAAGGGCGCGCGGAGCCGCATTTCCACATCGGCGGCGCGGACCCGAAGTTCTTCAACAGCACCGCCGACCTGCGGGCCTACAAGGGCAGCGTGTACGAGGGAGGCATCCGCGTGCCGATGATCGCGCGGCTGCCTGGCCGCATCGCGGCCGGCGCGGTGAACGA
>JAAYEH010000228.1 GCA_012728855.1 Rhodopirellula sp.
ATTCAGCCCCCAATTCGTTCCGCAACTCCTTGAGTTGTTTCGGGTCGAGAAGGTCGCCGACGTGGGCGGTGAACTTGGCCGCCGAGAACTCGACAGGGTATCCATTTAGAAAGAGGGGCATGCTGCTGGTCCAATCCGGCATGGATTCCTACCGCCCGAGGGCTTTTTCAATGAACAGCTTCGTACGCGCGAACACCAAATGCGATTTCGAGTCCGGCTTGCAGATGCTAATGTGATCCGCGTCAACCGGAATCGGGATTACTCCCCCGATGCCAGGATCGGAACTGGTCGGATCCACGACAGTGACCCCGCAGGTGGATTGCGTCTCGAAGAGGACTTCGACTCGGATGCCCATGCCAATACAATTGTTGCGGAACCACAGATTCAACTGTCTTAGGGACCCATCGTGGGCCTTGAGTTCGTCGACCGTCACCGTGGTCTTGAGGATGGTGCCAAGATACTTCAGGTAGCTTGCCAAATCGGAACCCGAATGCGGCGTTGCAAGGAACACGATGCCCTTGGTGTTCTGCGCGATACACTTCCAGTCCGGGTTTCCCAAGTCGCACGCATGCCGTAGTGCCTGCTTCACAACGAGGCCACCAAGGCTGTGGACGACGAAGATGATCGGGCGTTTGCCGATTCCGATCGTTTCCAACAGCGAAAGGACATTGGTCGCGCGGTCCGTCAACGGCATGGAAGTCCCGGTCCAGCCGATCGACGCGGCTTTGTAACCCAGGGACCAGACGCCGGCAGTCGGAAATGCCTCACCGATCCATTTGGGCCAGAAGGCATCCGGGTGGTCTTTCGGGTGCCAGGTTGACATCCCGTCGCCGTCCAGGCCGTGAACGAAAACGATATCGGCAACGCGGTCGTCGTCCGAACAGCCGATGATCTTCTCAATGCCGTCAACGTCGGGGACGCCAGCATGGGCCAGCGGAATGTCGTCACCGCACTCGAACTGGGTGGCTCGCGGCATGTAGACGGTTTCGTAGGGAACTTTGTCGGGGTCGTACTTCCTCTCGCAGAGGTCGCATTCAAAGTGTCCGTCGGGGTCGGTCTCCTCGATCATACTGTCGCACTTGGCGCACACGGCAAGCGATGCCTGCGTCACGACGCCGACCGCGAGGAAGCAATCGAGAATGCTCTCGGCCAGGCCCTGCTTGACGCCGGTAAAATCGGAAATCCGGCCGACTCGTACCGGCTGCCCTTGGTTGGCGTGGAGGTAGTCGTCGATCGCCGCAACGTCTTCTTCGACGAAGTTCTTGTTACTGACAATGATGGCAGACTCGCGATAGTACATACTTGACCTCAGTCTCGGAGCATTCCCCAAAAATGGCGACTCGCTGGTCGGTTGCGTATAGCTTGACGTGAAGCCGCCGTTCCAGGTGCGGCGAGGCCTCCAGCCAGTAGAAGTTGCCCAGCACGGACGCCGTTTGTCCCATCGCCTTGCGCGACTTCTTCAAGTCCGGGTCATCGAACACGTCCGCCTTTCGGCCCTTACTTGTGAACGACGCTCGGCCGCCTCGTTGCGTCTCGATCGCCACCTGGCGTTTGCTGGTTTCCTTGGATTCTTCGATTTTTCGAATTGCCTTCCGCACGTCACGGCGGGTGAAGTTGCTGACGTGAACGGCATCCTCGATCGTCTCCTCGTAACGCTGGCGAATGTCATCGTAGCGTTCACCACTCGGCAGGCGCTGGATCATCAGCGCCGCCTCGCCCGTCGCCAGATTCCAATCGAACGAGGTGATCCCGCGGGCGATCTTGTCCTCGTATGCCTTGAAGTGAATTCCGTTGCCGTCCGCTGCTGGGTCCAAGTCAGATCGCCGGAGTTCCCACTCCCGCTTCTCGACCCAAATGAAGCGGACGCGGTCTCGCGTCCACTCGACGGCGGAGAGGGTTGGTTCATCCGGCAGAACTAGCGGTCGGCGGCGATTGAAGAGTTGCTCCTGACCGATCTTCTTGAGTCGCTTGCGCGCCTGCGTCTCTTTTTTCCACGTGTTGGTTTCACCATCAGGCGACTGATACAGATAAATGTGCTGGTTTCCCCAGCCTTCGACCGTATCCAGCAGGTTCACCAGCGAGGAAGCGTCGATCGTACCGTCGTCGATCGCCTCCCGAATGCGGACCTGAAGGCCCTCCTTGTTCCCCGAGACCCTGAGGCCCTCCTCTCGAAGGAAAGCCCTGATTGCGTCACTCCGATGGGCGAAGACGTAGTCCACGACGCGGTCGATGTCGTCCGCCGCCAGGGGTCCGCAACCATCCGCCACAGCCAAAACCAGCGATTCGGAAGCCATTGGTCTGCCTTTCTGTATCGCTCATGTGTCTGCACATTCTACCAAACAGGGCTTGAAGTACAAGAGGTGTTTGGTACAATTGCGTAAGTGCAGACGCATGAGCGGTTGATCCGGAGGTTCTCGTGGCGCTGGTTTCGGCGGATTTGATCGAGCGCGAAGGGGTCTGGGATCCGCGGATTTTCTGCGGACCCATGCTGCCGATGCTGCGCCTCGCGGAATCATGGAGCTTGTCGGAGAGGGGGGCGATTGTTCTGGAAGGACAGCGATGGCCCCCTCTAGGGGACGAGATTGGCCCGATTTACCGACTGTCCAACCTCGGAGACCTTGAGCTGCATCTGGAGTCGGAGCACTGCGTATCACCCACTGGGGTGGATGAGCGGTGCGTTCGGGCTGGAGATATTATTGTCACGAAGGCCGCGCCGGTCCGGGCGGCGATTGCGTCGCCCAGCGTTTTCCGGCACCCCGTCGATGCCAACTGCTATCTGGTCCGGGGTCTGGACCTAGCCGACGGCACCTGGTTCGCCCTGTGCGTCAACCAGCCGGCGTTTGGCGATTATCTGGTGCGCAAGTCCGGGGCCGCGATCGTGCCCCGAGTACGAATGGACGTGCTGGCCAACGCCTGGCTGCCGCAGCGGCCGGCGGGAGTGGAGTCGCTTGCCTTCCGCATGATGGACTGCCTTGACCATCGCCTCCAGAGCGAGGTGGAGCTGTTTCGCTTCCTGGCGGACGTGCGTGCCGCCGTCGCCAGCCATGTTCCAGACAGCCCGGGGGTGAATGCACAGCCGGTCGCCACCTGGTGTCGGTTCTACTCCCCCGCGGATATTGGCGATTCGCTGGTTCCCGGCCATGTGGCCGTCAACGGCTACCAACAATACCTCCAGCGCGATGCAGGCTGGAGCCCGATCCACCGGTTGCTGGGTGAGAACCGCTCCGGCGGCAATCGCGTTACGGAAGCCATGCCGCAAATCAGAACACTCCAGCTCTCCGACGTGGGCGACGATCTGACCGTGCATCAACCTGATGTCAGAAGCTGGCGCACAAGCAGCCGCCGCGTGTTCGCCGACCCGGTACAAGAAAACGAAGTGCTCCTATCGGCCCTGGTAACTCGGCCGCGAGTGGCGTTCGCCGGGACCAAGCCGAAACCGGAAGTCTTTCCGACCGACCATTGGCATCGGCTGCGGTTCCGGGAAACGCCGGGCGCCTGGGCGCTGGTTCTGAGCGATCCGGCGATCCACGAACAGCTCAGTCGGCTGGCGATCGGGTCGGTTCAACAGTTTGCCCCGCCATGGACCATTCGCAAGCTGGTGCTGCCCGACATTCCGCTCGAAATCCGTATCAAGTGGGACGCGTTTCTGCGTCGCTGGCAACAGCGGCGGTTAGAGCGTGAAGACCAGTGGCGTGTATTGCTGACGGAGGCTTACCAGCTACTGCGCGAGACACATCGAGATTGTGGCCCTTGGACGCTGCCGCTGGCGGCCATCAAGAGCGAGGAGGCTTTGCCATGAACCCAGCCATTTATGGGCAACTTGTGCAGACGTTGCGGCGGGAACCGCTGCCTCTGGCGAGATTGCACGCACTGGCGGTGGACGCTGGCAGCACCTGGTCCGTGGAGCAGTTGCACCTGATGCTGGCCTGCATGGACGGCATAGAGGTCCAATCCGCCGACACGGAGAATCCTGTGGTCCGCCTGGGGCAGCGTTCGCAACAGGACGAATTGACCGAGGCGATTCTGGACGTGGTGCGGGCGCAGGGCCGGCCGGTGCCCGCCGCGCAGGTCATGCAACTGCTACCGCGCAGGTTCACCACGTCGGTGGAGCAGATCAAGAAGCTGGCCCGCGAAACCAGCGGTCTTAGATTGCTTGGTCCCGGCCTTGTCGCTTTGGAGTAAGAATCAACCCTGTCTCAATGAAGTCACTCAGACAAGTAACCGTGAAGGATTAACGTATGGCCGCCACCACGAACCAGAAGAAGCAGAAGCCGAAGGAACCGAAGGCGAAGGCGTCAAAAGAACCGAAGCAGAAGAAGCAGAGGGAACCGAAGCTCAAGGCGCCGAAGGAACGGAAGCAGAAGAAGCCGAAGGAATCGAAGCCGAAGGAGCAGCCGAGGACCGAGGGGCCTTTGGCGACGCTTGAACACAATCTGGCGGACCAAGGGTTCGACCAGCGGCTGGAACTCGACGCGGCCGAAGAGGGGCAGGTGTGTTCGATGGTCTGGGGAACCCATCGCGGGGTCGATACGCCGCGGGTGTTCTTGCTCTTCTTGCCCTCGGGGAGCTGGGAGAAGGCCAACGCCGACTACGTCCAACAACTGTCCTGGACCCAGTCGCCTACCGACCTGGCCGACGATCAGTTTCCCAAGTTCGGCGTGGTGAGCGACGGCGAACACGAAGCCATCTTCGACCTGGAATACCCGGCCCACCAGATCGACCGGCTCCCCAGCGTGGCCGAGATCGGCGAGTACAAGCGGATCAAGGCCGATCCAACGCGGCGGTGGTCGCTCAAGATGTACGACCGGCTGATGAACGGCTTCAACGCCTTTCATGAACAGGTCTACCAGACAGTGAAGGACAGGGTAAACGGCAAGAATGACATTATTGAGGAAGTAGCCAAGCTGCTCTTCCTCGAATCGTTCCGCTTGCACCACAACCACAAGGATCTGGGGTTCGAGCACGAAGGGAGGAAGTTGCAGCTCGACGACATCTTTACCTATGCCTACGTGAAGAAGCATGGCAAGAAGGCGGTCGGAGAAATCCAGTCGGCGTTCAACCACTTCAAGATGCATAAGGATTACGTCGTCACGGACGACGCCGGCGACCATCATCCGATCTTCGACCACAACGAGCATCTACGGCTGGAGCAACCGCGGAACTACGAGACGATTCTCGACCTGATCCAGAACCTGGGGCCGGTGGAAGAAAACTCCGGTAAGCAGCTTAAGCCCCAGGGTACCCTGGCCGACATCGCCGGTGACGTGCTGGGCCGAGCGTTTGATGTGTTCTTGCGGGCCAACTTTGATTCCAAGGGCGGCCTTGGGATCTACCTCACGCCGGCGCCGGTCAAGCAAGCGATGCTGGAGATTGCTTTTCACGACATCCTGGAAGAGACGCCCGAGTTGCTCTCGGCCCGCAACGCCGATGGCACGCCCGTGTTCCGCTATTGCGACCCGGCCTGCGGCAGCTATGGTTTCGGCGTAGTGGCGCTGGGGTATCTCGAACGGGCTCTGGCCCAGCTCACGGGCAAGGAAACGGGGCCGGATGCGGCCCGAGAAAAACTGTTCCGCGACATGGGCGAGCACAGTTTCGTGGGGGCCGATTCCGCCCCGATGATGGTCACGTTGGCCCGCGTGAACATGGCCCTGCTTGGGGCGCCCAAGGCCAAGATCTTCTACACGCGCGACTCTCTGGACAGCGACCAACTAGAACCGTGCAGCTATGACCTCATCTGCACCAATCCGCCCTTCGGCACCCCCAAGTTCAAGAAGGGCCAGGAGAATGCCCGGCGGCAGTACGAGGAGAACAAGGAGAAGATCCTCGTACGCTTCCGCTCGGACCTGAAGGAAAGGGAAGGACGCGGCGGTGGGTACACCTACGAGCCGTCGGTCGCCGGGTTGGCCATGGGGGGCAATCCGAACAGTAAGGGGGTGTGGAACCCGGTGAAGCCCACGAGCATCGACCCGGCGGTGCTTTTTCTCGATCGGTGCCTGCAACTACTGAAGCCGGGTGGTCGGCTGCTGATCATCCAACCGGACGGCGTTCTCTGCAACAGTGGGGACCGGTACGTCCGCGAGTACATAATGGGGAAGAAGGATGCTGAGACCGGCCAGTTCCACGGCGGCAAGGCGATCGTCAAGGCGGTGATCAGCTTGCCGTCTGACACGTTCAAGCTTTCCGGGACGGGGGCGAAGACGAGCATCCTTTACCTGCAGAAGCGGCATGCCCGCGACGATGACCCGACGAAGTTCGCCGACGAACCGCAGACCGACGTCTTCATGGCCGTGGCCGACACGCTGGGCTACGAGGTGAAGAACAACGTTGAGGACTACAGTTCAGGCGTGTCGAATGACTTGGCGAAGATCACGGGCTCGTACGTAAGGGGTGAATGATGACTGCGACATTCGCCAAGCTAAGTGGCGCTATGCTCACCGATCGCATCGACGCGACGTACTACCGCCCTGAGTACATTGCGAACGAGATGCGCTTGCGGCGCTCAGGGCTTGACATTGTGCCACTGAGTTCGCTGGTGAAGTCAGGACGCAGGGCTGTTTACTTCGACACTTCGACGCTCGAAGGAGCAGCCGCGCCGTCAGATTGGCTCCCTTTTCTGACGGCTGATGACTTTGGTGCAGATGGCTTCTTCTTGAATCTCAATGCGCGCCGGCGAGTCTCACCAGGTTTCGCAGCACGCTATCCGAATGGCCTGCTACGTGCCAACGAATTACTTGTCAAGGTCAAAGGGCCCAATCAAATCACCGCTTACAACGAGTGCGAACCTGATCAGGCTGTGCTCGTTAGTGGTACGATTTGGGGCGCACTGGTTCGTCGCGAGTGCGTCGATCCGTATTATCTAGTCACTGCCCTATCGAGCGAATACGCCGCAACTGCCAGGACACGACTGAGGACGAATCTGAACGTCGAGTTCTTATCCTCTACCGATCTAATGTCGCTCGATCTGCCGTTACCGCAATCGAAGGACGTGCAGAAGTACATCGGCGATAAGGTGCGTCATGCGGCGCGGCTGCGAGCATTGACTTTCAGGCTCGATCGGACGGTCTTGCAGTACTTTGATACCTATAAAGGATCGCTGAACGGCCGCAAACACAGTTGGCGAATTGAAGGGGTGGCCATCGATCCCTACCGTATCAATGCGCCGCACTACGATTACGTCGTTCTGGAAATGCTATCTTATGCGCGGACCATAACTCGACTTGTACCGTTGCGGGACATCGTTGCAGACGACGACATTTCTGGCGGCGCCACACCCTTGGGAGCAAATTACGGAGCCGATGGCGTTTTCTTCGCCCGAGTTCAGAACGTCAGTACCCTTCGCATCGATCGCTCCGATGCGGCTTACCTCAATTCCGACCAGGATGAGGAATTGCGGCGCAGTCGCTGCCGTGCGAATGACATTATCCTCACCATTACCGGCTATCCAGGCTCGGCCGCAGTCGTTTCTGAGGAAGATTTGCCGCTCAACATCAACCAGCATTCCGTCCGTTTTGCGGTCAAGGAAGAATGGTATCCGGGATTTGTAGCAGCGGCAATCAATAGTGACTTCGGTCGACGCCAGGTAGATCGACTCGCGATAGGAGGGACGAGGGACGCTCTTGACTATCCATCGGTGAAATCGCTTCTCATTCCCGAGTCACCCCGTTCCGACCGTCAACGGATAGACAACCTCGTTGAAGTGTCCAACCGAGCATTGCGATGTGCTGGGCGGCTCACCATGGCAGCCAAGATGCTCGTCGAGGCGTTGATTGAGGGCCGCATTTCCGAAGCTGAACTGATTAGCGCGCAGCAATCGCTAGAGCGCGGTGACGAGGAATGCGACCGCGCAGTCCTGTCGCGGCTGACTCAGGCTGGCGCGGACGTTGCCGACAAGCCGGGGCTGTTTCCCGATCTGGACGCTCTGTACGAGGCGATTGAGGATTCCCAGCGCACCGAGACCTGCAACGGAGATGCGACATGACCGGACCCTCGGCTGCAATTGCTGCGGTGCTCGAACTGCTGTCGAGTGGCGAATCGGCGGGCGACGCCTTATCCAGGTTGATCGAGCCTTCACGGCTGGGGCTGTGGAGCCTCGACCAACCGACGGGGCGCATTGTGGCCCGGGCCGGGCTAGTGGAGCTTGCCCGCCAGTTACCGAACGTCGAAGAGACGGTCGCTGCCGTCTTCGCCTGCCAACCTGAGTTGCGGACGGCGTGGCTGCGCATTGTCGCGGCTCGACTGCGAGATGCTGGGAAGCGACGGGATGCCGGGGAACTGTGCAGCGCAATCGACCAGCTTGATGTGGCTAGCCGGCGGATTCGCGAGGAATTTCCGAATGCCAGTCTCCAATCGACCAATCATCAGGCACTGGAAGCGGCACTCTTCGGCGCCCCGACGGACCAGGCTGTCGTCTGGCCGAAGCTGCTCCGCGTGATCGGCGCGACTGCCCAATTGGTGGAGGGGGGGGTGGGAAGCCCTGCCGCGCCGCTGCCGAGCGTCGAGCCCCTCGAACCTCGGCGGGCCTGGTCGAGCGGCCGGATCCTTCAATTGCCGCGGCCTCTCATTCCGGCCCATTCCCAGCGTGAGCGGGGGGAATTCGTGCTGACCGGGAATTGCGAGCCGCTATCCGAGGCAGAAGGCTCGGCGGGCGATTCGGTGTCTCAGGCTATCATGCGTTGGGTGCTGCACCGCCCCTGGGTCACGCTCCTGGCCCAAGTCGCCTTCGTGCAGGAGGCATGGGAGGCGGAGCAGATCTCCGGCCGACTGTCGCTGGAATTAGCCGAGGACCAGCTTGCCAATCCCTACGAGCCGGCCCGCGTCGACGTAGTGATCACCACGCCGGACGGCGATGAAATCCTTTGTGGCACGCTGGGGGAACTGATTCGTCGTGTCCTGTTCCGGCTCGACGTGACGCTCCTTGCCCGGCCCGAGGATGCCGCACGGCTGGACGAGCGGCTGGCCCCAGTGATTCACCTGCTCCTGGAGAAGAAGGTCTGGCGGTTCGACCCGCGAGCGGCCGGGGGTCGCCGGCCAGGATTCGTCATTGACGACGAGTTCTCGACCAGTTGCTACCGGGCCTTCGGCAGCAAGTATTTCTATCGCCTCGGCAGCCTGCTGACGGCGGCGATCCGATCGACCTGCGAACAATGGGCGCGTGAACGCCTGCTGCAAGCCGGTTCCGTTGTGGGACGCGATGTGCCCACGCCGATTGCGGAAATCCTCACCAATTGACCATTGCCCCTCCACGAATCCAACGGCAGGCAATGCGAAAGCGAGAGAAACCGTGAGTATTGAAAAGAAGAAACACAAATGGGCCGCCGGCGGCGTTTCGGGCTATCCACTGACGCATCCGATCGTCGGCCAGACCCGATTCTTCAACCAGTTCCAGCACTTCATCCACCTGGTGGATGACGAGGCGGAGAAGTTCGCACACGTCTTCGCCATCATCGCCCAGTGGGGCATCGGTAAGTCGCGGCTGGCCTACGAACTGGTGAGCCAGATCAACGACACGTCGCCGGGGTGGTACGTGCGGGATCCGGCCGGCAATCTGACCAAGGCCCAGCTCTTTCATAACGACGCCGACCGCGACCAGTACCTGGGGTTGTATCTACGCTATTCGCAGGTCGCCACTGAATCGCACAACATCGACAACTGGTTCGGGTACGGCCTCTATAAGGCGCTGCTGCCACTCACCCAAGGCACTTTCGACACGTCGATTCAGGGACAGATTGCCAAGGAAGCCTACGACCGGCTGTTGGTCCGCGGCTTCGATGAGAAGAAGCTGGCCGAGGCGCTCGAAGTCTCGGTCAACCACAGCGACGAGGACCTTTACGAAAAACCGACGCTTGTGACCCGTCTTTGTCAGGCAGCCTATGCATACTTGGAGCAGTTCAGCATCAAGTACGTGCTGATTGCGCTGGACGAACTGGAAACGGCGGCTGAGGCTGCGACCTACGGCCTGGAAGTCGAAGAGATGAAGTATCTCGACGGCCGGGCCATCAAGCTCATTGGGAAAGCGATCAAGGAAGAGGACCCTCGCGGAAAGCTGCCGTGGCTCCGCTACGTGGCTCTCTGCTCACCCGCGATCGGGAACGAACTGCGGGAAATCCGAAGTACCGCCCGGCGGTTCGAGCTGGTCGAGCTGTCGCAGAACGCCTTTGCCGACGTCAGCAGCTTTGTTCAACTGCTCAAGGAAGACAACCGGCTGGGCGAGACGTACCCGGCGGGCCTAGTTGAGGCCGCCTACGCGATGAGCGGCGGCAATTTCGGCTGGTTCAACGTGGCGATGGCGAACATCGACGGGGTGATCAGTGGCCGGCGGGCAAAGAGGGAGCCCACGGACGGCACGGTCGGCAGCCTGTTCGACGAATCGGTACGGGTCTCCAGCCGCATGAGCGAGTACGTGCTGGACCATCACGCTATTGACGAGCTGAACCTGCCGCGCGACTTCCGCGATAACGCCCGGGAATTGCTCTACGGCCAGCTTCCGGTGCCGCTGACCGCATGGACCGACGAGCAACGGGATGCACTCTTGGCTGGCACGAACGAGTACGGCGAGCCGATCTCCGTCTTGTACCACCGCGTCGAGTGGACGGAACAAGACTGCGGTAAGGCCCTGCGAGCCGCCAAGTTCACTCGCGATCGCGATGAATGGACCCTCAGCGGGGTAGACCAGCCGCTGGACCTTGGGCAACTGCTGGCCAATCTCAGCACATACTCGATCCACGAAACCAAGGGAGCGGTTCAATCTGGCGGTCGATACACGCTGTTGGTGCCGGTCAATGGCAGCGATTTCGTCCAATTGGTGTCGGTGTTGTATCCGCATCCGGCTGCCGAGGATGCCGCACGAGCAATCTGGCGAGAAGAAGTGGGCGTGGACTCGGTGCCGACCGAGACCGCGACGCATATCGGCCCAAGCATAGACATGCTTGGACGCCTGAATTTGCGGTTCCGACGTCAGGGAACGACATCGCTTATTTTCCGCGAGCCCGACCAGAGCGCCGCCCACGAAGAGGCGATGAAGACGTGCAAGGGGCAAAGCGAATCCGATCGCGCCCGGCAGATTCTGACCGGGGTCATGCGGGCGCTGGACGAAAACTGGGAGTATGACGCAGTCGATGGCGGCCTCAAGGGTGATCTGGTCGCGGTTACGACTAGCCCCGGTGGCCGCGGTAAGCCCGGGGGACTGGTTATCTGCAAAGCGCTGCACTTGCATCCCGAAGGGAAAGTGATTTTCGCGTGGGTGCGGAGCGTCAAGGAACTGGAGGACCTATGCAACAGGGCTACCACGCAATTCGCAACACAGGGCCGGATTCCGGTGATCGCGCTGACATCGTCGCGCCACCTGGTTGAGCAGTTTATTGAACCATCGTCCCAGTTGCTGAAGGATGCTCGCGAGTATTTGCTCTTGTACCAATTGTCCTCGCGCGAGGAATACGTCCTGCATCCGATTGGCCTAGCCAGGAAGGATTGCAAGGGTTTCCAGCTTCTACCGCAGCGATTCACAACCGCCTTCTCGAACCGATTGCAGGCGATCCTGCGGCCGCTTCGGGATTCGGTTCATGGATGGCGTCGCGACCTGGATTCGCGGGGCCGTATCGCATGGCCCATGCGGGCGAGCGGGGTGTTGAAGGATGAAGACCGCGACAAGTTGTTCCGTGCTTACCGGTACTTGTTCATCGAAAGCAGTTCACCCAAATCGCTCGCCGCGTTGGATGAGAAGAGCGGCTTGGATGTCCAGGACATCCTCGACATTTTGCAGCGGATGAGGGTATCGGCGCAAGCCAAGGCGGCCGGGTATCAGGATTCGGAGCGATTCGGTCTGTTCACGACGCTGGACGAGGGTGCCGAACCGCAGTTGCCGGCGTTTTTGCATCGACTATGCGATTGGCTCGTTGTCCGCGGGCAGGAATGGTCGTATGAAGCCGCCGAACAGGAGTGGTTTTGGGGATACACCTGGGAGGGAGCCAAGCCGCTGGACATGTTCGTCCAGTGGATGGCCCTTCTCTGCGAGGTTGGCTTTGCTTACGAGGCGTCGAGCGGTACCCGGCGGAACGACAAGCGGTATCGGCTTGTGAAGCGGAGTGCGATTCGCGGCGGCCTGACCGAGGCCAAGAATTGGCTTGATGACGAGTATCCGAACATCGTTGAGAAGATGAAGGCGGTATTCGGAGAAGGCAAAGTGGTCGATTACTTTGCCCCGCTGACGGCTATGCGGCCCGGGACGAAGACCCGCGATGCCAAGCAGATGCTCGATAATGCCGAGATCGGTGTGAACGGCTTGGATGTGACGGAGTCGGCGTGGAAGGACGCCAAGGAACCCGCTGACCGCCGGCTGAAGTTTGTCGAGTGTGCTTGGAAACGGCTGGCATCGAGGCAGTATATCGGCTTTGTGTACAACGCGGATGGTTATCGGGCGCTTCAGCGCGACGATACCCTGCGAATGCTGAACTTCGAGAACGACCAGGAGCCCCTTTGGAAGCGAATCGGCCAGGCGAGTCTCTTCGTCGATTTTGCCCTGGAAGCAAAAGAGCGAATCATTGATCGCGTGGGCCGGCTGTCTGGTGACCTGCACGAATTGACCAGTGATGTGAAGGGCTTCCCGATTCAGGTCTTCACCCGATCATTGGCGAAGATCACGAACATCCTGGAGGGTTCGATCGGCACCACCGAGCCGGAGGGCTCGACGCAGCGGCTTCAGTACACCGCACCCGGCACGGTGGGGCACTCACTGAAGGAACTCAAGGTTGGCCAGGCAACAGAGAAGCTGGGCCAACTTGCAGAGGAAGTTGGGCTAAGGCTCGATTCCCCGACGGAACTGCCGCTTGAGGAAATTACCGGGAGCATCGTTCAGCACTTCAACGACATGGTGAAGGACTTCCAGCGCGAACGGCAACGTCTGGATGATCTCTCTGAACGTTTGAATGTACTGGCTTCCGATTTAGGTGACTCGCCCTCGGACTTCGTGTACCCCTCGACGGTGCCGGCGTTCGCCGAATTGGCAAGTCGGCCGGCCTTCATCGAAAGTGAGTTGAGCGAGACGCTCGCCGAAGACATCGAGACGCTGATCTCAGAACACGACAATTCATCGCGACTTGGTAACTTCCACCCTCTGATGACCGCCGCCAAGGGTCTGCTTTCCGGCCCCAAGAATGCGCTCGGGCGGTTGGCGGGACAGGTGGCGACGCTGGAGAATGCTGCGACCGGCTATCGCCAGACACTGCTTGACTCCGACGAGTTACGGACTGTGGAAACCGCCTATGGGGCCTTGTTGCAGGCGCAACGGAAACCGCGCGAGAAGAACCTCGACATGACGGACATGAAGGGTGCCGGAAGTCTGAAGGAGGCCAAGGCGCTGGTGCTGCAGCGATGTACGCAGTGGCCCGATGCGGGCGACGAGGTGCTCGAAGGCACCGGTGTTTCGTTCGATGCCTGGGCCACGCTGGTGAAAGATCTGACGGATCGCAGAAAGCCTGCGATGACGGGTCAGCAGATCCAAAGCCTGGTTGACAAGGGCTTCTTGGAAGTCGCCTACCGGCTGGGAGGGGACGCATGACTTCTCGACCGATCCGGCTCGTTGGCACGCTTGCCAACCATGCACGTGGGAAGGTGCTTGCTGAAGCAATGGGGGCCGCGCCGACTGACGCGTTGCCTCAGGAACACGGCTTGTGCCTGGCCTTTGGCACGGACTTCCAAGACCAGACTGAGGTGACGCAGAACGACTGGGCGAAGTGGGCGGAACCAGCCGGAAGAACCCTGTTGCTCATCCCGCCATTTCGTCTAGCGGAGTCTGTTGTGCCGGTATCCTGGCGGGTCTATCGTCCACAGAAGATCGATTCTGCGGGCGCCGAGTCGTTGGCCAAGCTGTTGGCGACCGAGGTGCGATTTGAGTTGACTGGTACCTTGCAGGCGGCCGTCGATGTTGGCGGGCAGTGGAAAGGCGGCGGATTCCATACTGCTTACTTCCGGAGGCACCCGCATTCAGGGGTGTTTGCGATGACCTGCTTGCCGCTGTGGTCGCTGACCATTCTCGACCATCGCGAAGTGGCTCGGAATTGGATGGAACGGATCGCCGGCATTGCTGGGGAGCCCACACCTCATACCGAGGCAGACCGAGAGGCTCCGCAGTTTCAGCCGAGCCGGGAGCATTTTGCTTTGATGCTTCACTTGTGTGAGCGCGAGTTTCACGGGCGCGACGAGGCACTGGCTCGGTTGGCAGATTCGCCCGTACTGGCTATTCCGGAGGATGCAGCGCGTTTGCATCTTCAGGAGTTGGAGGCCGCGGGGCTGGCGACAGACGGGAAACTTACCGACACGGGTGAAGCCGCGCTCGTTGCAAGCCCGTACGGCGTTTATGCCACAGCGTTGAGGAGAAACCGGCAATGAAAGATATGCCTGACCAGTCGCGTTCGCTGGCGCAATCCCTGGCGGTGCAAACGCAGGTACATCTCATCGGGACGGTCGGCCGCCTGCTGAAGCAGATTCGCGATCTTGAAAAGATCGCCCCTTTGTTCGTAGAGGCAGGCCTTATCCGCTCCGTGGACCGGCCGAGCCCGCTGACCTTGGATGTGGCTGGCATTTCAACCAAGACCGTCACACGGCGAGTGGCGGGAGGATGGCTTTACGCCGCTGCCGGAGTCCGCGTCGATCTCAGTGTCCAGGAAAACGTGGTCGCCACCCGAGGCGAAGATAGCCTCTGTGAGATCGACGACATCGACTACGAAGATCAATCCAAGCGTTTCCAGTTGATAGGCATTCGTCAGGCCTACGAATTGGCGGAGCGGGCGCTCGCATCTGGTCAGCATTTCGACTTGCTGCTGTGCGATTGCCCATTGCTGCTGAATCGCAGCATGGTTGCTCCCGAGGAGGGGGCTCGATATGCCGCACTGCGGAAGACATATCAGACGACGGTCGAAGCAATCAGCCAGTTCTGGCGTGAACATCGCGACAAGCTCTTCCCGTGGAACCGCCAGGGACCGGTTCTGGCGGGGCTCGCATCGGAGCGTTTCGGTGCAATCATCAACGTCTCGCAACAAGACTTGCGGACTGAGGAGGGGCGACGCCACGTCCTACACCTCGACGAACTTGCCCCCGAACCGTTACAGCGATTGGCGGGGGTGCATGCGAC
Organism: Rhodopirellula sp.; assembly: GCA_012728855.1. GTDB lineage: Bacteria > Planctomycetota > Planctomycetia > Pirellulales > Thermoguttaceae > JABWBD01. The sequence goes on from JAAYEH010000228.1 coordinate 15,125, forward strand.
AATCGCCGGGGTTGGAGAGCGCCGGTTCATCAACGGTATCCTGGGCAGTTTCACGCGGACTTCCGCATTTCGAATGAACACCCAGACGCCGCGAATGGAGCCTCACGAGGTCGCCAGTGGCGGTGTTGTCGGGCTGCATTACTGCGCTGGCCCGGGCACACAGCCGAAGCTCTTGCAGCTCATTGGGGACGAGCCCGGGTGGCGTGCCTCGGATCTTGATGAGCTAGCCGGGCGACTAATGGCGTTGACGGTCACCGGCGGAAAACAGGCTTGGCCAATGCCCGTGCAATTGGCCGCGCGAGAACTGGGATCGCTGGATGGTTTCATCGAACACTACAGGGCCGGCGTCCACGGTGAGATGAAGAAACGAAGCATTGAGGACGTGTGGCTGTCTGACTTGGACGATCTCGTTTGAATGGGAATACGCAAATGAAACAGCAAGTTCTTGGAACATTGGTGGGTAATACTGGCGACCCGACCAAGGTGATGATGGTCATAGCATCATCATTCTCGGCTCGCCGGGGCGAGTTCGTCCGCATCAGCCACCAGGAGCGGGACGACGAGCAAACCTGTGACGTGCTGGGGCGAATTGCCAGCATCAGTCGCGTCAACGCGCTCTATGACGCTGGGATGGGCAGTTCGTTGACCGAATTGGAACTGATGCCGGGTGCGCGGGTGACCGGCGAGAGCATTGTCGGCAAGATCGAGTTGATCGGGTTCAACGACTCCACGACCGGTCAGATTCGCATTCCGCGCCGTCCGCTCGACCCAGGCGCCAAGGTCCAGACGGTTGATTACCACTTTCTGAGCGCCTTCTATGAGTTTGATGAGCAGACCGGTCTCCATATTGGGAATCTGGTCGGCTACGACCGTGGGGAGAACGTCGTTCCGGTCTTTCTCGACGTGAACAAGCTGGTGACGGAACACCTCGCCGTGCTGGCGATGACCGGTGCCGGAAGGTCCTACACGGTCGGGCGCATCATCGAACGCCTCGTGGCACTTCACAACGGAACGGTGATTGTCTTTGATCCGCACGGCGAGTACGGGCGCGCGATGCTGGGCGGAAAGCTGCAATTCAACAGCCAGCAAGCCGGTTCGGATGATCCCCGCGACCGCCGAACGATACCCCTGATTCAGGAATCCCTGCAAAGGCTGACAGAATCCGGAGCTGGTATTGTCGTCTACACGCCACAGATCCAGTCCTTTCGGCACAAGTACGCCGGCAAGAACCGTGAGCTTGCGCTGCAATTCGACCACTTTGAAATGGACGACATCAGCCAGATTCTCCCTGGCCTGACGGAACCACAACAACGGGTTCTCGACGTCGCGATTCGTTATTGGCGAAGTGTCGACAGTGCGGAGCCGCGAGACATCAATCGGCTTCGTCACTTCCTCAGTGACGGACTCGACGAGGTGCGACAGTGGGACGAACTCACTCAGGCAGAGGCTGCGGCCCTGAACAGCCGAAGTGCCGCCGTTGCGTCGATGAAACTCTCACGAGTTCTATCCGAAGCCCAGGCGTTCTACTCGGCGGCCCTGTCCGAGCCGACAAACATCTACGAATTGACCGGGCGGCGAACCGACAAGCACGGAAGGCTCGTCGTGGTTGACCTGCAGGGCTTGAGCGACACCGCCAAGCAGATCATTACGGCTTTGATATCGAGCGAAGTGCTCCAGGCTGCGACCAGCAAATCAGATCCGATTCGGCCATGCATGCTCGTATTTGAAGAAGGGCACAATTTCGCGCCCGCAGGTCAGGCGGCCGTGAGTCATCGCATCATCCGAAAGATTGCAGGCGAAGGACGGAAGTTTGGAGTGGGCTTTGCCGTCATCAGCCAACGACCATCGAAGTTGGACCCTGATGTCACGTCGCAGTGCAATACTCTGATCGTGATGCGACTCAAGAACCCGGATGACCAGCGGTTCATTGCCCGTACTTCCGACATGGTGAGCCAGGCGGACCTGGATGAATTGCCAAGTTTGTCGACCGGAGAGGCATTGATCTTCGGGCGGTCCATTGCCGCTCCGTTGCTTGTGAAGATCGGAACCAAGGCACTGGTCCACGGCGGCGAGTCGCCGGACGTGCTGCACGTGTGGGGGAGAGGCCATGGTGAAGTCGCCAATTGATTGGATTCGGCAGGAAGCCAGCGATCTATCGATCGGAAGGGCTCGCCTGAGCCTTTGGCTGGAGCGCGGCGTAGCAGATACATCGTGCTCATTGCACAGTGTGGGTATGTCGTATTGGTCCTTGTTGGGGACCACGTTGGGTTTCGAGGCCATTACCGAAATGCCGGCGCCAAACGATGGGCCGTATGCCTTCGTTGGAGATGACGTGAGAAGTGACTCGGTGTGGTTCGCAGCGCAGCAGTACAAACCAGATGTTCTGGTGGAGTTCGAGCGGTACGGCGGTGCCGTGGATGAAGGGAAGCTTGCCGGGAAGGTCGACAACTTGCTCCTGGCACATCACCGATGGGGTAAGCGGCCCCAGACACTGGTACTAGCCTATTGGACAAAAGGGCTTGCCTCGCTGCCGGATCACACATCGTTGCGACAACGGGTAAGGAATGGGTTTGTGACCAGGGCACGCGAGTGCGTTTGCGGCTCACTTGCGTGCGAGGTCCATTTCTTCCAAGTGGTCCTTCAGGAGGTTTCGGAGTCGCATTGGCGGTTGTCGCAGCTCATCGAGCGAGGTGTGCCATGACCCAACGTAATCGCTTCTTCATTCCGCGAGAAGACAAACGGTTGGGGGATCGCTACCAACTCCTTGAACAACTGGGCGACGGGTCGTACGGATGGGTGTGGCGAGCCGAGAAGCTTGAAAACCGGGAGATTGTTGCCCTGAAGATTCCGAAGGAACAAGGGGCCAGCAATGACGACCTGGCTGAGGGCTCCGCCCTGGTCAACAAAACCAGGCACCCCAACGTCGTCAGCGTCTTCTGGATGGGCCGGGTCCCACCGGAGCGAGAGTGGTATGCGATTGAAATGGAGTACTTTCCCAGCAGAACGCTCTCGCAGTTACTCGACAACGGCGACCGCGGCTTTGTCGCCAGCTATGCGAGGATCCTTGGGATCTACGAGCAGGTCTTGGCAGGCGTCGGGTATCTTCACGAGCTGGGAATGTCTCATGGTGACATCAAACCCCAGAATGTCCTTGTGCAGGGCGATCGTGCCAAGATCACTGATTTTGGTTGCAGCGTGCTCCCGGAGGACATGTACACCAGGACTCGTGAGAACGGTGGCACGATTCTGTATTCAGCACCGGAAGTCGTTGGGTCAACCCGCCGTGGCCGTGGGCGCAGCGACATCTTCAGCGCTGACATCTACAGCCTGGGAGTGCTTCTGTATCACCTCGTCACGTCTCGACTGCCGCACGACACACTGAGTCAAGTGGCTCGGCACTCGCCGTTTGCACGTCCCAGGGAAATCAATCGTTCCGTCTGTCCGTCGCTGGAGGACGTGATCCTGCGGTGCCTCGCAGCCAGTCCCGAGGACCGATGGACGTCGATTGCGGAACTCGTTACCGCCACCCAACGAGCTAGGCAAGCCCAACTGGATTACGTCCCAGAGCGTTCGGTTTCCGTCAAACGGGAGCCGACAGCGGACTGGTCCAGCGATGTCATTGGCTTCATCGATAAATCGGATTATGCACGTGCCGAGAGCGTGGCGCGAGCACAGTTTGAATTGACCGGTGATCAACACGCCTTCCTGATGATGGTGTCAGCAGCCGTACGTGACGGGCGTGTGTTCGACGCCAAGAGGGACTTTGATGCGCACCCGGATCTATGGAGTCAGCCGTCCACACTTCGACGCGACCTTCGAGAGTTGGCACTGAAGTGCTTCTTGGAGACCCGCGACATTGACCGCTCGCGCGATTTGATCGAAACGATGCTTGCTGAGGATGATGAGACCCCGAATATCCTGCTCAAGAAAGCATCTGTACTGGGACTTCAAGCCCAGTATCAGGAGGCCAGCGAGATTCTGCTGCGGTTGAACCGTGACTTCCCGGGACGCCCTGCGGTCCTTCGGCGATTGGTGGTCGTGTTCGAGCAATTGCGTGACCTTGGAAAGGCGTCGGCTTTCTTGAAAGCCTATGGCAGAGTTAATGTCGAGGACGCTTGGGTCAAAGAGAAGCGAGAGAAGTTCTCGGCACTTGGGTTTCGATGAACGAGAGGCGCAATAGACCCTTAATGACGTGAAACAAGCGGGAGCATTTCGATGTCCAAGAAGGTAGACAAGTCACACGTCCGCTTGGCGGACATTGGTGTAATCGGGCTCGAAGTCATGGGCAAGAATCTCGCCCTGAACATCGCGGACCACGGATTCACAGTCGCAGTCTTCAATCGAAGTGTGGACAAGATGAAGGCGTTTCTCGCCGAGGCCGCAAGCCGCGAACCGTCTGCGGAACGACTGGTTGGTTGTGAGACCTATCGCGAGTTCGTGCAATCGCTGCAACGCCCGCGAAAGATCCTGATCATCGTCAAGTCCGAGGCTGAAGACCAATATCAGCTTGACGCCGTAGATCAGGTCATCGAGCAACTCACTCCGTACCTTGACCGAGGCGATGTTGTGATCGACGGCGGCAACAGCATGTGGGAGGCCACCATCCGGCGAGAAAAACAGTTGGCGGCGACGGGCTTTCACTTCGTCGGCTCCGGAGTCTCTGGTGGCGAAGAAGGTGCCCGCTTCGGGCCGTCGTTGATGCCGGGCGGTACCCGCGAGGCATGGAGAATTATCAAGCCGGTGTGGACCGCCATTGCGGCCAAGGTCGAAGGCGGGACGGGCAAGCCGATCGCTGGTGCAAGTCCTGGCCATGCTGTTCGCGGTGGAGTCGCCTGCACCGGCTACATTGGCCCCAACGGTGCCGGGCATTTCGTCAAGGCCGTGCATAACGGCATCGAATATGGCGACATGCAGTTGATCTGCGAATCGTACGAACTGATGAAGAGCCTGTTGGGAATGAAGCCGGCTGAGATCAGCCAGGTCTTTGCGAAGTGGAACCGCGGCGTGCTCGATTCCTACTTGATTGAAATCACCGCCGATGTGTTGCGGCAGAGGAATCCGGACAAACCCGATGCCTTTCTGGTCGATTGCGTGCGTGACACGGCCCTGCAGAAGGGAACTGGCAAGTGGACTGCCAAGGCTGCTCTGGATCTGGGAACAACAACCGCGTCGATCGCCGAGGCGGTGTTCGCCCGATACATGAGCGCCGACCGGGAACAACGTGCGCGGGCGAGCACGGTGTTCCGCGGACCAGCATTGAAACGACTGGGAAACGCGCAGGCGGTACTCCGCGGAATCCGGGATGCGCTCTATTGCTCGAAGATCTGTTCCTACGCCCAGGGATTCGCGCTGATGGCCAAATCCCAGAAAAAGTACGAATGGAAGCTCAATCTCGGCCAGATTGCCATGATCTGGCGGGGCGGTTGCATCATCCGAGCCGGTTTCTTGCAGAAGATCAAGGAAGCGTTCGACCGTGAACCGGGGTTGGGGAATCTACTGCTCGCCCCCCATTTCTCGCAGGCAATCACGAAAGGCGGCCGCGGCTGGAGGAAGATTGTGGGGCTGGCGGCTGAGTGCGGTATCCCCTGTCCACAAATGATGTCGGCACTGGCCTATTTCGATAGCCTCCGCAGCGCCCGTTTGCCCGCGACTCTGCTGGCAATTCAGCGGGATTTCTTTGGGGCGCACGGCTTTGAACTGTTGGTCGCCCCGGAAGGCGAGCGTTACCACATCAAGTGGCCAGAGGTCGGACGGCCTATGGTGCGGCTGTAATTCGGTGGCCCGGTTGAACGCAGCCGCCCTTGTCTCGGCTGAGGGCCGACCCAGGCCATTGCCATTGTTGAGGGCTTTCGTGGGTAAATGGCGATTCGTCGGGGATTCCCGCGTGGAAGGCGTGACTTCTGTCGTCAGTTGTGGCATTGGTCTTCTCGGCTATGCAGTTCGCGGACTGTTGAGCGGATTGCGGCTGTCGAATGGCCCTCCGGCGGCGTTCCCTCTGCCAGGTACCCTCCCGGCTGTCCACGAAGCCCTGTGATGCGCTGAGCAGTCCCGACCTGTTTCTTTTCTGCGATGTCTGCCATGCTCATTCATGGCGCCGAGCTTCCCGATCGCTTAAGTGCTGGAATAGTCTGAGGCCCGGTGGTGCAGACTTGGCCTCAGCAATTCTTGTCAGAAATCCTCCTTGCCGCCGTGCTCCTTGCCGCCGCCATTGCCGTTCCCGTTGTCTTCCCGCTTCTGCTGGAAGATCCAGGTATGGCACAGGTCCGCGACCTTGGCCACCAAGGGCAGGTCGTCACGGCCGAAGCTCGTCGAGTCCTTCCACTGGTCGCCGTCCTTGTACAGACGCGACAGCGTCACGTTGTGCAGCGTGCCGTTCTGGGTGTCATTCTCCCAGATGGCCGCCTTGATCCGGCCGAGCCGGACTTCGTGAACCGGTTTCTTCGACATACTCTCGTTCTCCATGTCAGGGTCAAAAGGATACATACACACCTCTTCTCGTTCCGGGCCGGTAGCTACGAGCTACACGGCCAGCGCCAATAAGCTGCCGGCTTGCTGGTCCACTTCGGTCCGATCGCCGGCATTGACAATCTGCCTCGACAGCCTGGTCAAGGCGTCCACCATGTTGAACACGGTGAACCGGCCCTGCTGTTGGGCCAACTCGATGGCCTGTCTCCCCAGGGCCCGGCTGATGCCGGCCTTGGAGAGCGCGGCCCGCACTTCGTCGGCGTCCTCGCCCATCTTCGTGTCCATCGCACGCTGGATCGCGTTGGCAAACGCGTCGCGGCGCTGGTCCCGCTTCAGGGCGAGCGACTGGATGATCCGCCGGACCTCAGCCAGCGCCTCGTGGACGTTGGCCGTGTGCTTCCGGCTGAACTCAACCACCTCGATGGCGTCCCAGACAATGTGGTTCTGGCAGATTGCCTGGAACCAGAACGTCTCGACGCCCAGAGACCGCCGGCCGACCTCCGAGTTCCAGAGGAAGAACCCCGGGGCGAACGATTCGCCGCCGATGTCCGTCCACCCGGTCGGGTCGATGAGGAAGCAGAACATGTCCTGCTCCCCGCAGTACAACCCGGTGCCGCCGTTGAAGCCCTTGGGCGGCGGCTCGAAGCCATCGGCACAGTCGAGCACGATATCCAGCAGTTCGGCGTTGTGCAGCCGAGTGTAGCTGGCCCCGTGGATCGACCGGGCCTGGTCGCCCACGCCGAAGATTTGCAGCGGCTTGTTGCCCCGCGGCAGAGTCTCGGCGAAGACGCGGGAGGCCGTGTCGGGCGAAAGCCGGTTCACGGTCTCCTTCGTGACTCCCGCCAGCCGGCAAAGCTGGCCGAAGCTCCAGTCGTTCATCGTGAAGACCTTGTCCTCACCGCCAGTGAGCAGCAGACTGTCCGATCCCATCGGCCGGGTCCACAACCCCGCAGGGGAGATCCAGTGATCTTCCGACTGTTCCCGTTGCCGTTGGCAGTGGCTGACCAGTGCCTCCAGCGACGAGTAGGTTTCGTCGGGCATCCGGCGAAAAAGTTCCCGGCTCGCCCGCGTGAGGTTCGACATATCACGCTCCTTTCTGTCAAAACGAGACGACGTAAGCTCACAAAACCACTTCGAGAACCTTCCGTTGCACCACCGGTCCTCAGTCCTGGGCACCGGCCCACGAAAAAGGACCGGGAAGCTACTCTTCTTCCCAGTCCACAGTTTGAAAGCGAGCAAGAGAATCAAAGACGTTATGGCGGGCCGGCAGAGAATGTTGCACGTCGGCGATCAAGAAATGCCCGCCGGTGCGCAACCTCGCGGATGGTCAGCGGAATCGGCTGACGGGAAATGACTTAATCGCAACGGCGGAGGGCCGATGCGGGTGCCGACAAGTCGGCTCGTCGAACGAGCAGTCGGGCAAAGACGACGAGATGGTCCTGCCTTGGTAGACGATCAGTGCGACGCTGGACGCCAGGAATCCCTCTCAAATCACGTTCAGAGGGCGCTTCCCGCGTCATGGCACCGCAGGTGGAGCAGTAGGATGCCGGCCTGCATTGTGAGGGCTGCCGCCCGTTTGCGGGACATCTGTCAAAAAGCGTGCGACAACGCATACCTGTGCTGCTGGAGACCGCTTGTCGACGCATCGCATATTTGGCCCGTGTGACTGACGCGCACTACGTCCCGGTCAGCGGAAACCGTAGGCGCATGCACATGGGGCAGGTATACTCCAGCAGGAGGAGGAACAAGTGCATTTCCAAGCGGCCATCGACGAGTTCGGGACGGCGACCCAGCAGGCGGAGGGGTGGACCATCGTTTCTCTCGCTGACCAGCAGGCCGCCGCCTTAATTGCTAAGGCCCCTGCTCTCCTCGGCCGTGGACTTGAGAAGTTTCACGGGAAGGACTTCACCCGGAAGTCAGAGAACCTGTTCCGGGAGTTCCTCGCCCTCCTCAAGGAGCAATGTCGCGAGGGGGCTGGCAGCTTCATCACCTGTACCCTCAATGGCCCGACTTGGCATGACCAGTTCACCGGTTTCGCCGAGCGAGTGCTGGAGCAGTCCTTCCTGAAAGCCGGCGTTCCGCTGTCGGAAGCGGATCTCACGATGGTGCGCAAAGTGGTCCCGCCGTTGTTTACCTACCTCCGGGTCGCATCCCATGTCGGTAATGGGCACACCGTGGCTGTCACGCTCGACGACAGCCAACTGACAAAGCAGTTCAACACGGCGCAGGTGACCGTGAAAGGCAAGGCGTTAAGCCTGCCGTACCTCACGGGCATGCTCTACCGCGCGTACCGCAAGCAGATGTTTCCGTCTTCTCCGGAAGTGGTGAGGGACGAGATCCGCACCGCTCCGGACGAGACGTCGCCGCTGGTGCAGGCGGCGGATGTTGTCGGGAACTTCTCGACGGCCTACGTGTTCCGTCGCCTCGGGAAGGAGTCGAAAGCGAACGACCTGAAAGCAGACATCTTCCACGATGTGTTCGGCGAGTTCGGCATTGACGGCATCGACCATGCCGCGAGCATCGAGATTGATGGCGAAGACCTTCGACTGAAACAACCTGGGGCTTACACGTTCGCCGTAGCGTGAAGCCTTTCCATTCCGACGAGGAGGGTCGGGCGAATAGCTGACTCGCGGAGCGAGTTCGCCTGCGCGGGTGGGTTGGCCAAGGTCAACTGCGGACTCCGACCGGGCATCTGGCCATATCTCAGGAGACTTGCCATGAAGTGGATGAATCGACTTGAAGAAGCTCTCCTGCCACCGATGTTCCAGGCCGCCTCGGAAGTTTGTGACCGAGTCCGGCACGTCGAACTTGATCTGGTCAACCAGAACGTTTTGGTTGTCCCGGTAGAGCGGCAGAATTCCGAGTCTCGCCGCAGGATCGAGCAGGCGATCGATGCGACGGGGCGGAGAATTCTTCCCACAGTCACCGACTGGCCGGTTTGGGTGCCTCCTCCTCCTCAGTACACGTTCACAACCCATCTCTACACTGGCCCACGCCTCCATCGTCCCTTCGGTCAACCTGAGCATCTGTTCGTGTTTGACATCGAGATGCAGGAATTGCTGGGACTGCGGGAGGGGGAGAGCACACTGGCGGAGATGGCCAGAGAGCATAAGTACGTCGCTACGTTCGCACTCGGTGGTGCTTCCGCACTGGCGCGGTTAAGCATGGCCGAATGGGACGAAGCGATGCCGGCGAACCCGTTTGAAGCTCCGGCAGTGCTCGATCAATTCGCGAAACGGTTTCATCTGCTCCCTGGATTGGGATGGTCCAACACCGACGCTGAGGAGCGGCAGTTCATCTCGTGGCTAGCCGGCTTGGAAGTTGGCACCTCGTTGTTCATGTTCGATACCGGAAGCAAAGGGAACGGCCCGCGGGCGGCGGCGAACGCCATCCGCAATGCAGCGGCCACCGGACAGCCAATCGGGCCAGCGCGGATTCGGATTGTGGGGTTGGTGGATGATCGTGATCCGGCTCAAGAGCGGGTCGAAGAAGATCACGATACTCCGGTCGGCCGGACGCGTCTGACGGTCGAGTACATCCACGTTCCGCGTCTCCTGTCTGAGGACTGCCAAGTCCTCCTAGGCCATGAACGGAACCGGAAACTCGGCTACATCCTGCCGCTTCGAAACGCCGCCATCTTCCGCGTCTTCGACGACACCGGCCACCGCATTTCGGTAGTCGCCTCAAGCGGGGCATCCGACGTGTTCCGTGCATTGATGACGAATGCTCCGGCGGCGCCCGCTGTCACGTCTGAACCGTTGACCGACGCGCGAGAACGGGCGATGGTGAAGTATATCCACGACTACACCCGGCGGGGAGAATTGAACGATCTTCAGGTGGCTTTCGAGTGGGGATTGTTGATACGGGAGCAATACGAGAATGAGTACCGCGGCACCCTGGCCCGCTACCAGGCGTCGCTGAAGAACTACCCCAATCGCAAGTGGGATTTTGCAAAGAAACTCGTCATCTGACGCTGAAGCGATAATACTGTCCTTTGAAACGCGGGCACTTCTTTGAAAGCTCCCGACTCGGCCGCTGGAGTCGTCTGTAATCTCTTTTGGCCGCGGTAATCGCTCAGAATAGACCGGTCAAGAGTGTTTACCGTGTTTCGACGCGAGAGACACCGCGAGGAGAAAGCCGTGAACCCAGTGGATCAACAATACCTGAACGCCCTCAACTGTTGCTTTGTGAGCCTTTGCTGGGTCGATTGCGAGATCGACGCCAAGGGCGACGCGGTGAAGGACCCACGCATCTTCTGCACGTCGGGATTCGTAATCGAATACCAAGGCGAGTGGCTGTGGATCACCGCCGGCCACCTCCTAAACGACCTCGACAATAAACTCCCCGTGATCAATCGGCGGATGGTGAAGAGCCAATTAGTCGCGGGCTGGAACTCGAACGAAGAGACGGTTCAGCGTATTCCCTTCGAGTATGGGACCTGCGTAAAGTACTTCGTGGACGACGATGACGAGGGGACTGATCTTGGGATCATCTACATTGCGGCAGAAATGAAGCAAGCTCTAAGAAAGGTCGGTGTTGTACCCCTGCGCAAGCTCGACCTTCCGGAGCAGGAGTACGAGCAGTACATGGTGCATGGGCTGCCGAAGAAGGAGCAGCGAGACGACATCCAGGAATCCGAAGGAGGGATCGATTGCGCCGCGTCGGTCATGCCAGTTGCCTTTCGCGTATTTCCGTTCACGTCTGGTACGGCTGGCTTCCCAGCAACGAAGCGTCGACTATTCTACGCCTCAGTCCCTGCCGAGGTCACTCTCGAAACGCTCGACGGAGTCAGCGGGGGGCCGATCTACGCCCTCAAGCAGGAAACCGATCGGATCGATTTCTACCTGGCCGCAGTGCAGAATCGGGAGAAGAAAAGCAGCAAGACGATTGCCGCCTGCCCGTCCGCTCTCTTCCACGAAATCCTTGCGAAGGGCCTTGCCGACATAAAGAAACAGCTTTCCTCCTGATGCGTGCTTAGTACGTCAAAAACCCACGGCCTACGGCCATGCGACCCTGGGAGCTACGCCGTTCCGGCGTGCCTTCGTCCGACGAAGTGCGGCCTGTTCGCACCTTGGCTACAATGCGGCCAGCGACGATCTCGCGAGTCGAGGTGAATCACCATGTCCGATCGCGTAATCATCGGACGGGAAACGGGCTACGCACAGCGGCAGAAGGCTGTCTGGAGGAGATCAAGTTCTGCGCCGCCGAATGCGCGATCTGGCAGAGACGCCCGGACGGTCCCGCCGTCGTACACGGTCAGGGCAACGCCAAACGCCAGGAATCGCTCCCGGATCACGTTCGCAGGGGCGATTCGCGTGTCCTGCCGTCGCGGGTCAAGCAGCAGGATACCGGACTGCATGGGTAGGGCCGGGCGTGTGGGCTGCCAGCCGGCTTGGGAGGCCATATCCACCAGCCGATCAGCGTTGGCCATCTGGGCAAGCAACTCGTCGCGTTTAGCACGCGAGGAGCCGAGCATCCGCCGTACTGCGGCGGCGGCCGTGAACATGGGCGCCAAGTTGACAGTTTCCGAGTAGCAATCGGTGGTCTCGGTTTCGAGCTGGTTCGTGAACGCCAGGAGCGGATCGTCCAACTCACCCCGCTTCCGCATGTCGGTGTAAGCCTCAGCGATGAGCCGCTCCGCAGGCCGCCGACAACAGAACGCCAGCCCCAGCGTCTGATACGCCCGCAGCCACTTGTGGCAGCCGGCCAAGACTAGGTCGCAGTATTCCTCACCAAGCCCCAGCGGGATATGGTTCAGGGCCTGGGCCGCGTCCAGGACCACGAACCGGGGCTTGTCGCGGTCGCCGAGCGTCTGGACGAGCTGGCGAACGGGTAGCTGGACTCCCTGAAACGTCACGGCGCTCAGGAACAGGCCATCGCAGTCGTGGCGACGGTAGTAGCCCAGGAGCCGATCGATCACCTCGACCTGCTCGATTCTGTCCCTCAAAATCGCTTCTCGGATCGGCACCGTGGTCAACAGCCGGCCCTTGCGCTGGCACTCGACCGTCAGGGCATTCATGTACGCCGGCCACTCCATATCCGTGACCATTACGTTTTCGCACCGGCTGCAAAGCACGCGGGCCGCCAGGCGGACCAGTTGGGCCGATCGGTTGGCCACGAGCAGGTGGCGTTTCCGGGGCAAGCACAGCACGGTCTTGAGGTCGTTCTTGAAGGCGGTGACGCCGGCCCAGAAGGACAGTCCGGGATAGCGGCGGCCGAGGGAATGGGGAAGGGCCGTGTAGCCCCAGCGGAGGAACTGCTCGAAGTACAGGGTGCAACCTTCTTCGCTGGCAAGGCAGGCGAAGTCGCGATCAGCCGCCTGGGCCTCCGGGCACATGCGGCCAAGCCGGGCAGTGTCCAGGTAGAGTGTACTGGCCATGTGTACACATTATTCTAGGAACGCCGCGTACCGGGATCAAGTAGGTTTCCGTAAGGAATTGCGTACAAGGCCAGCCGTTTCCAGCGATCTTCCGCCAGCCGGAGGGCTTCGGGAGAGAAATCGAAGGTAAATCGCGTAGTCCGGCACTGTTCGTCGAGTTCCAACAGTCCCGTGGCGCGGTTGCCGTAGATGCCGAAATCACAGAGCAAGTCGGGTTCGCCTTCCAGGGCCGACTCGCGGACCAGTGCGATCGACATGCCGCGAAAATACTGTTCGTCGATCCAGTCGCAGATGTCGGCGGCTGGCCGCTCTGCTCCGAAGGGCCAGAAGAAATCGCACAAGATCAGGATCCGTTCGATGGGGACGCCTTGCTGGAGCAAGTCGAAGTTCAACTGCATGCTTTGCCGCCCCGGAATGTCCTGCCAGTAGTCCTCGTTTCTCAGCCAGGCGACCGATTGGTACCGGTGCAGATCCAGGCTACGGAGGAGTTGCTCGTACGTTGCCCGCCAGGCTTCCGTGGCAGAGAAGACCAATTGTCCCTGTGCCAAGTGACGGACGTCTTCCTGGACCGCTGCAAGCTTGGCCACAGCGGCTTCTTGCAGGATTTCGTCACTTTGGCTGGCGAATTCGGCCAGCAGACGCGTCAGTTTGTTGGCGGCGACCTGCAGGGAGGGATGGTCAGCGAGCGCTTGCTGGTCGGCGGGCCCGCCCAATGGCGGATTCGGGGCTGTCGACTGATGCGGGGTTGGGACGATCAGGCAGGCTAGAATCACGCTGACGACGGCTCCGAGAACGGCATTTTGCAGATCAAGAGGAACGGTGTTGGCGAGCACCAAGAAGGCGACCGAGCCGCCAATGGCGACGGCAAGGAACCGGACGCCCCGCCACTGCGGACCGGCATGGGATGGATTAGAGTCAGGAACCATACGGCCGAACCATACACTGGTTTACGGACCAAATACAACTTGCGGCCGATGACGGGCGCGCGTGTCTCGCCGCGTGTGTGGAAATCACTCAGGAAAATGGGCCGCTGCGGTCATGTCGGAATCACGACGGGTGTGGAAGTGAGGAGCCGGTGGTGCCCGAACCTCACAACAACCGCTGCTGACCGAACGGCAATCCGGGGGAACTAAAACGAATCTGGAGTTCGTTCGACAGCCCGGCGTCGGCCCTAATGGACCCGTCCCGACATGACGTGCTGATTCCGGTCGCCTGCCGTGCCGGCGTAGGCGAACCGACGAATCAGGTCGTTGGCGTGGAATCTCTTGAAGGACTCCACTTGCTCCGAGGGATCGGACCGTTCGATGCCCACGACGCCGCTCCCCTTGGTCAGCCAGACCTCAAGGCAGCCGTCTTCCAGTAAGGCGAACACCCCGAGGAACGTCAGCACGTCAGGCGCGAGCATGATGGAACCGACGTGCGGCGCATCGGCGTCGCCGCGGTTCCAGCTTTCGCGGAGCCCCAACTGGGCCACGTCCAAAGCTTTTTCAAGGATCTTCTTGCCGCGGGCCGTGACATCGCACAGGATGCGGTACGAGAGTCCGCAGGCTTCGCCCGTCAACGGCACAACGCCGAAGGGGCGGATATCGTCCCAACAGTGGATCGATTTCATGGAACGCCTCCGTTTCCAGGCAGATGAACTGCCACGTAATGCGAGAAAGTTGGTTCGAGACAAGGCGGGGCCAAGTCTTACAGGAACCAATTGAAAAACCACAACACACAACGTTTTGCACCACCGGCCACTCCCGTATGCGGCCTGTCGAGCGGGCGGAACACGCGAGGACCAGGGACTGAGCATCTACCCTGCGAGCGTATTGAAAGATCGCGACGACCGGAGACGGGCCTACAGTCAGGTCTCCCGCTGCTCGAAGATCCAAGCATGGGCCAGGTCGGCGACTTTGCTGACCAGGGGCAGGTCGTTCCCGCCAAAATGACCGGTGTCTTGCCAGCGATCCGCAGCCCTGTACAGCTTCGACAGCACTACGCTGTACTTGGCTCCATTGTCCGAATCGTTCCGCCAGATCGCGGCGCGGATGCGTCCAATCCGTATCTCCTGAATTGGCTGGTCCGACATAGATGTCACCTCCTTTGCGTTGTCGCGCCGGTCGTGTCGTAATCGTCCTTCTCGCGGCGTCGTGTCCATACTGCTACTGGTGGTTATGCCGACGTCGGCGTGCCGTGTTGCACGTGGTGCAGTGCGCGCCGGGGGACGGTCGCAAGGGGCTGGAGTGTTGGGTCCTGCGGTTGTGGCAGCACGTGGACTTGCCGGGGCGGCTTGCGCGTAGCCGGCGGATGTCACGCTGCCCCCCGTGCCATCGTTGGTGCGGATACCGAGAGGCGCGGAGGCCCCGGATTGAACTCGCCTACGCTGGGAAGATGCGGCTCGGCCGGGGCGCCGGGCCGCGAGGAAGTACTCAGCCACGGTCCAGAGGCGCCCGGGCGGAAAGTGGACGAGGCCGGCAATGCGATGTGCGGGCCTCGTGGAACCTTCCCGCGGAAGTCAAAAACACGATCGAGGCTGCCGAAAACGTTGGGCTTATCCGGCCGCATCAGCGGGTTGTTGCCCCGGCGGTTGAATCGCCGTGGAATTCGTCCCACGACTGGTGCATCTCCCGCCGGAGTTGGGAGACCCTGCCGGGCGAGACGCGGAACCGCTTGGCAACCTCGCTTGTCGAGTGACCGAGCGACAGGGACACCGCAATTCTCCGATTGCGCCGTGGCAGGGAAGCCAGCCAGGCGGGAAAATCGCAGCGAAACGCAGCCTGCTCGGGAACCGGCGTACGGTGGTCCTCCACCACGGCCTCCACCCAACAGTCGTCTTCCTTATCGAAGCGGTCGAGTCGCTCGACTTGGATGTCCTTCTGCTTCTGTGCGTACGGCGAGAGCACGTCGCGGACGTTGAGCCGATTCCCCACCCTGCGGCCGTCGTGAATCTGGGCGACCGCATAGCGGGCCAGCGCCGACGGGTAGGCGACATCGGTCTTCTGGAGTTGGACCAGTCGAACGAAGGCCACCAGCGCATTGGCGATGGTTTCCTCGACGGCATCCTCGCGGGCTTCGGGATCGAGGTGGCGAAACACCAGCCGCGCATGCGTTTCGATCGCCGGAAGCATGGCGAGGAATCGCTGGTGCCAGGCTGGCGCCGGCGGTCGCAACGGGGAAGCAAGACGAATCATCGAACTGTCTCCTCTCATACTGGGACCGCCCAAGCAGGGCGGTCGTGTTGGGAAAACACGTACCGCCCCGCACCCGCGAGGCAGCCGAAAGCGTGAACCTTGCCGAGAGACCAGCAATCGCATCACCGGTTCTCGGCGAGCGGCCCACGCGTGTGCGGCCTGCTCGTCGAGTACCGGGAGTCGCCTTCTACCCCCTCCCGAATGGGAAAGATCGGATCACAGACGTGTTATGCCGGCGGCAGAGACCGGTGTAGCATTCCTTCGGGCACAACTTGTCGGCCATTTGCCGGCAGCATCGGCCGAGGGGGGCTTATGGGCGTTGGGGATGCGTGCGACTGCATAACGTCTTGGTATAATGGGATCCTGCATGCCGGTGATCGAACTCGAAGACAGCGCCACGACGTGTACCGGCCGAAGTAGACTGACGTGGTTTTCCGTGGTTGGGGCCTTGCGATTGGGCGACTGAAAGGGATCCTGATGGCGTTGCAGCAGCGAATCTGTGGACTGTGGTTGTTGTCGTTTCTTGTCTGTTCCTCCGTTGTTGCGCAGCCGACGCCGGATGATCCGAAGCCCTGGTTGACGCGGGCGAAGGAGGAGGCCCAGCGGGTCCGTGACCGGCGGGAGTCCGTGTTGGTGTGGCTGGGTATAGCCGAAGCAAGCCATGAGGCCGGGGATTCGACTGGGGCGACCGAAGCCTTGGCCAAGGCAGAAGACGCTGCGACGAGCTTCATGAATCCGGAACAGGCGGCGGAAGTGCTGACTCTGGTGGCCGAAGCACGTCTGGCTGAGGGGGAACTCGGGAAGGCTAAGGACTTGATCCGCCAGACGGCCAGTACGGCCGGCGCGGTGCCTGACAAGTACCTGCAAGCTCGTACTTTCGCGACGTGCGCTGGGCTTTCGAAGAGAGCGGGAGACGAACAAGGATGGAACGAACACCTTGCGGCGGCGGTCGCAATCCCGGAGGAAGAGATCCGGCGGCGCGAAAAAGAAAGGACGAACAAGTGCTACGCCGTTTACCTTCGCTGCATCGCCTACGCGGCAGCGA
>JAAYEH010000229.1 GCA_012728855.1 Rhodopirellula sp.
ACCAGTTGGGCGGCTCCCTCTCCGGCGGCGAACAGCAGATGCTGGCCATCGCCCGCGGACTGATGGCCGACCCCAAGTTGCTGATGCTGGACGAGCCGTCGCTGGGACTTGCGCCGATCATCGTGGAGGATATCTTCCGAATCATTGAGGAGATCAACCAGAGGAAAAAGCTGCCGATCATGCTGGTCGAGCAGAACGCCTATATGGCGCTGGAGACGAGCAACCGTGGCTATGTGCTGGAGCTTGGAAACATGATGCAGCAGGGCCCCGCGAGGGAATTGCTGGAGAATCCCGACGTCAAAAAGGCGTACTTGGGCGGCTAGGAGGTGGGGATGGCATGTTTATCCACTTTCCCAAGGTGAACATCCCCGTGGAGGGGACTGAGGGCGCTTCTCCTCCGCCGATGGTGCGCATTCGCCAGAAGTACGACGCGCAGAGAATCGACGACATTCCTGGGCACCTTCTCGGCGAGCTTGAGCGCCTTCCCGCACAATCTCTCGCGGGCAAGCGGATCGCCATCACCGTGGGCAGCCGGGGCATCCCCAATTTGGACGCCATCGTGTCCACGCTCTGCCGCTATCTGAGGCAGCGTGGCGCACAGCCCTTCATTGTGCCCGCCATGGGCAGCCATGGCGGCGCGACCGCCGAGGGCCAGCGGGCGCTGCTTTCGCACTACGGCATATCGGAGGAAATCATGGGTGCGCCGATCGTCTCCGACATGGCGGTGGAGCAGTACGGCGAGATAGAGGGCCTGCCGCTGTACTGCGACAGGCATGCGCTGCGGGCCGACGCAATCGTCGTGCTCAACAAGGTCAAGCCGCATACCGACTTTCGAGGCGATGTAGAGAGCGGACTGTGCAAGATGATCGCCGTCGGGCTGGGCAAACACAGGGGCGCATCGGCGCTGCACGCAAGGGGTTTTTCCGAGTTTCCCCGCCTTCTTCCGCGGATTGCGGAGGCGTTTATCAGCACCGCGCCGGTGCTGTTCGGCATAGGACTTGTGCAGAATGCCTATGACGAAATCTGCGCCCTTGAGGCGATGCGGCCGAAGGAATTGATCGAGACCGACAGGCGACTTTTAAAGGTGGCCCGGGAAAGGCTTGCACGGTTTAAGTTCGACGAATTGGACGTGCTCGTCATCGACGAAATCGGCAAGAACATCAGCGGCTTTGGCTTTGATCCCAATGTGGTGGGGCGCATAAACTCGGGGCTTCCCGGATTTTCCGATATATTGAAGCTTCAGCGCTTATTCATCCGAGACATCACCGAGGAGACGGAGCACAATGGCTGCGGTATCTCCGCGGCGGACGTCACCACGCGCCGCTGCCTGAACGCCATCGACTGGGAAGTGGTCTGGACGAACATGATCACCTCCACGATGATCAACGGCGGCAAGATTCCGCTGTATATGAACAGCGACCGCGAGGCGCTGTCCATCGCCATTCGCACCTGCAGCGGAATCGACCATGGCCGCTTGCGGCTGGCGCGCATCCGAAACACGCTCCAAATGAGCGAGATCGAGGTTTCGGAGGCGCTATACGAGCAGATCCGGCACCGGCCGGACGTGGAATACCTCGAAGGACCCTATGCAATGCGCTTTGACGAAGAGGACAATCTTATCTGACGCACACCCGATGCCGAAAGGAGCATGCGTTTCCAGAGTCGAAGGCCCGAAAGCTCCCCTCCACCAACACAATGGAGAGGATGCAATATATATCTCAAGGAGACCGAGTCCGGCAAGTACCGCGACATGCGCCTCGGCACCGGGCACGTGGACTTCCGGACGGGCATCCGAGCGGCGGGAATGACCTGATCTCCTTCAAGGATGCGATCCAGTCCTCAGCTCCATCATACCAACACTCTGCTGCACCCGCCAAGGAGTTGTCGGCAGCGCAGTCCCAGAAGAGCACGGATATTTCCCGGCTCCGACGGCCTTTCGGGCATCACGGCCAGTCCGCTGTTGGGCGCGGTGACGGACGGCGTTTGCGCCGCGGGCGGC
>JAAYEH010000022.1 GCA_012728855.1 Rhodopirellula sp.
AGCCGCTGGATCGACGCGTAGCCGCGATTGCCGAGTCCGATGTACCCCACTCGCAAATATGGAATCGCGGGCGCCGAGTATCCGCACATATTGAAGACCTGTTTGCGGTCCCTGTATTGCGCGGTCGTCGCCTCCATCGTTTCGTAGAAATCTTCCGGCGATCTGTATTCCGGCGGCAGTAAGCCCAGGAAGGGCAAAACGCTCGAACGGGCGAGAAACTGCCTTCGCGACGATTTCATGAGAATGCCTGCCTTCTTGTTGTCACTTGATACTTGCCCGGGACGGGAAGTCGATAGAGCCCGTTCGCGCCCGGCAATCAGGGAACCGGTATACCGATTGCTTCGTTCCAGAAGAGTATCCCGCTGCCGAGGATGTCCGAGCAGCGTTGTCGGCTCGGCCAGACCGCTGCCAGGCAAACCAGCGTTATCACTCGTATCTGCTTCATGTTTCTGGCTCCTTGGCCTGGGAAGGTCGCAACTGCACGCTAAGAGCCTA
The DNA here is from genome assembly GCA_012728855.1 of Rhodopirellula sp. Classification (GTDB taxonomy): domain Bacteria; phylum Planctomycetota; class Planctomycetia; order Pirellulales; family Thermoguttaceae; genus JABWBD01. Next base: position 496 of record JAAYEH010000022.1, read on the forward strand.
TCCCAAAACCGCTGGGGGCTGGCTCATTTTGCGGAGTCTTCGGAGCAAAATGTGCCTGTCCCCTTCTTCCGACGCGGTTTTGGGATAGGCTCTAAGCCAATCTTGATTGAGTCCATCAGCAGATCGCCTTGTTCCGCGAGGCCGTTGCCGTTGACGCAACGTCGAGAAGCTCGAGCCGCGGACCGTCGACTATGAACCACTCGCTGCGGAGGCGATCGCCTGGCGGATATCGTGCCGAATAGGATTGGTTCTGACGCTTTTTGCCCGTTCCTGGAGAAACGTTCTTCGTCAGGCATACTTCATGATGCCGGGCATAGGCGTGGGGTAGATGCCGTCGGGGCCGGGTTGGACCGGGGGCGTAATGTCCCAGTTGTATTCCGGCAGGCTGAAGCTGTGCGTCGATGCGAGGAGTTCCTCCCACGTCATCTGTTGGCCCGTGTCGCATACCATTTCGCCCATGGTCGCGAGCATGGTCGTCAGGTACATGTAGTGACCGTTGTTGATCGTTTTGCCGGCGCGGATGGCGTCGAACAGCGCCACGTGTTCCGCGTCGGTCATGCTCACGGGTTTTTCGGGCTTCTCGTAACGCCAGGGCTTCTCGCCCTCGATGGCGGGTCGGCTGGGCATGAAAGCGCGGCCCTTGCTGCCAAGGACGACCGTGGTCGCTTCACCGAAGCATCCGGGGATATTTCGGGAAAAGGCGTATAACCGCACGCCGTTGGCATACTCGTAGACGATCGATTGATGGTCGTACAGGTCGCCGTATTTCGGGTCGGTGCATACCTGCCGCCCGCCCAGGCCCCATGCCGTTGCGGGGGCCACGTCGCCCATTGCCCAGGAGGCCTTGTCGACCTGGTGGATCAACGTTTGCGTGGGTGCGCTGCCGGCAAGCCAGTCGAAATGGTACCAGTTTTGGAATTGGTACTGGACTTCCGTCCATTCAGGCTGACGCTCTCGCAGAACATAGGGACCGCCGACGCGCGTCGCCTGCACCGCAACGATGTCGCCGATCTGGCCGTCCTGAATCCGCTGGATCGTCTCTTGAACCCCCTTGTCGTACCGCCAGCAAAGGCCCGAAACGACGCACAAGTTACGCTTCTTCGCCTCTTCCGTGGCCGCCTTGGTCATGTTCGCCCCCGGCACGTCCAGCCCGTTCGGCTTCTCGCAGAAGACGTGCTTGCCAGCCTCGACTGCCGCCGTGAGATATGCGGGATGGAAGTGCGACGCACAGGCGATCAGCACGACGTCGATACCGCTGGCCAACACCTTCTTGTAGCCGTCGAAACCGGAGAAGACGTGGTCCTCGGCAACCTGCACCTGGTCCGGCTTGAGCTTCTTGAGCCGTTCGAGCGAGCCACGTGCCCGGTCCTCGAATAGGTCAGCCATGGTCACGAGGCGAACGTCGGGGCCGGCGTTCATTGCATTGACCGCCGCGCCTGACCCGCGCCCGCCGCAGCCGATTAGGCCGATCTTAATGACATCGCTGCCGGCGGCATGGGCGCCGCGGGCAAGGCTCAATGGACCGATCGCGGCCAAGCCAGCGACCGCGGCCGATCGGCCGAGGAACTCGCGACGGGAAGCAGTGGCAGGCTGGCGGGGGACGTGAAATTCCGACATGAGTGGGATCCTCGTGGCTACAAAACGGTGGGAAGACATAAACGATTTCAACACAATAGTCTGGGGCGAAGGCGGGCGGGCCTAGCTTCGCCGTTGCGGGCAGCGCAGCCGCCCCACCGCTGGAGTTTGGCACAAGCAGGGGGCGGTGTCAATCGTCGCGGGAACTCTTCGTGATCGGCGACAGCGCCCGCTTGCTCGCCTTCGGACAGCCATTCTGGCATTGGTTGTTGCTTTCATTTGTCTTGGAGCTTGTGCGGCGCGAGCCTCGGCTTTCCATCCTGCCAGTCGATCGGTGCGGCCGCCACGCCTTGCATCTGGTCTTTGAACTGTGGGTCGCGGGTCGCCCAAAAAAGCAGCAACCGCCCCTCGTGCTCGATCACGTCGGCGTCGATCGCGTGTGCGAGGTTCTCATACTCGTCGTCGGCCAGGATATCGACGATGTTCGGCGGCTCGGGATGAAGGGATGACGGCGAAGAGAGCAGCCAATACGACGCAGGCTCTCCAGCTTCGGAGTTCTTTCATGATGCACCTTGTCTCCGTTTCCTTGTGCTTCAGGCTGGAAAGCCAAACGTACATCCGTGTGGCTGAACGGGAGCCTGGATGCAATGCCGGAAAGTCACTCTTTCCGCAGAGCCTGTTCGAGCAGGCTGATTCGCTCTTCCAACTCAGCGATTCTCCGCTCCATCGCGGCAAGCCGTGACTCGACGTCTTGCGCCGGCACTGGCACTGGCACTGGCGGCGGCGTCCGCTCCTCGGACGGCCGAGGCTGCGGTCGCCGACCGAAGGCGACCTTAATCGTCTTCGCCCCGTCACCGCGAAGGATTTCGAATTCGAGGACGCCATCCGGCGGAACGTGTTGAACGATAGACGCCATTTCGCTGAGTTGACGTATCTTCACTCCCCCCAGGCCCGTGATCAGGTCGTTCGGGCGTAGTCCGGCTCGCTCGGCGGGGCTTCCGGGCGCCACTTCGAGGATCCGCACGCCGCGGCCTTCTTCCTGCCGGTCGTCGGCAACGACGCCCAGATATCCCGCCTCGTCGTCGGCCGGTCGGGCCGGAAACCCCGGCGGCCGCGAGGGGACAACATTGGCCGGTGCCGCGGGCTGTGCCGTCCCCATTTGCCGCCGGATTTTTTGCTCCAGTTCCTCCAGTGCCGACTGTGTGAATCCGGGCACGGACATGCCGGCGAAGAGGCAAACAGTGAGAAAGGCTGTTGGAACGTATTTCATCGCGAGCCTCATGGAAATACGTGGTGAGAAGAAGGAAGTTGCCGCACGGTTCCAGATCATTATAGGCATCGCGAGTAGATCCCGCTTGCCGAGCGGGATCTTGCCGCACAGATCCCGCTCGGCAAGCGGGATCTACCAGGCGGGATCTACCGGGCGGGAGGTACTCATTGGAGGAGTCGGCCCGATCGAGTATCCTTGCGTCATGGGAACAGACCGCAATGATCTTACGATCCATACCGTGTCGATCGAGCAGGTCGAAAGCGTGCTGCAACTCGCATTCCAGTCACTGCCATCGGAGCAGCAAGAGGAGCAACTTCGCGCCGCCGCGGACGATCTCCGCAGCGGCGCGGCATCGCTCGACGCGTTTCTGGAGGCCCGGCGCGGTACACGGCGCGTGGGGGCCGTCTACGGTCAGGTCCAGCCGGGCCGCTCGGCAGTCCTTTGGCTGCCCGGCCTGGTCCGCGGCGAGACCGTTCAAACAGCCGATCGCCTGCTGGCGGCGGCACTGGACCGAGTGTCCCGATCGCGGGTTCGCATCGCCCAGGTTGCCTTGGAGCAGGTTGGGCCATCGGACGATGCGTTGCTTCGTGCCCACGGCTTCACGTTCCTGGCGGATTTATTGTATCTGGTGAGTCTGGAAGTCGAGTTCCCCCATCGGCGCCCTTCCAGCCCGCTGGAGTTCTTCCCGTACTGCGAAAGAGAGCACGACCGCTTCGCCCGGCTGGTCGAGACCACTTACCAGAACACGCGGGATTGCCCAGGGCTCGATGGTATCCGTTCAATCGAGGATGTTCTCGCCGGGTACCGCGGGTCGCCATCGTTTAACCCCTCGCATTGGCTGACCGTCCGTTGCCATGGTCGGGATGTCGGTTGCCTACTCCTGACAGACTATCCCAAGCAGGGGAATATGGAACTGGTCTATATGGGACTCGTTGTGGCGGTTCGCGGTAGTGGCTGGGGAAGCGAGATTGTCCGCCACGCCCAATGGGCCGCGCGCCGGGCGGGACGGCCCCGGCTGGTGCTGGCGGTCGACTCGGCAAATGAACCGGCGCTTCAAGTGTATACGGCGTGCGGGTTTCAGGCGTGGGACCGGAGGACGGTTTACCTGAAGGTCTTTTCGGATCCGACCGCCGGTTAGCGTTTGCCGACTGCCGCGTTCGTCCGCCGGCCGGCAACGCTCCGACGCTTGTTCCGATCAGAACGGGAGTTATCGCGACGGTGGCTCTCAAGGCAAGCTTCGGCCGGTCGATCCACCAAACAAGTTTTCCCCTGCCCGGCAGGCCATCGACGCGGTGGAAATTGGTCGCCTTCGCGGGCGACTTCCCCGGTTTTGCCGCAGATTCGGTCGTGCCGTGAGAAGGAAAATTTTTTTCCCGCAGGAGGGCTTGTCGTTCGTTTGACAGCAGAGCTAGCAGAGCTAAAATCAGGGCTCGACGGGTGACACACAACGCTAACCTAGACGGCTCGGCCGTCGATGAACTGCGTCCCGTTCTCTGCCGTGGGCTCGGAGTCGGCCGGGCCCGCCGGATTGACACCAAGACGGTGCTTTCTTTTCTGCGGGGACGGTGCGCGCCGGGGAAAGCAGGAAGTGGCCAAGGACGATATGGAGATCGTGTCAGCCTTGCGGACTGCGCTGGCTGACAGGGTCGGACAAAAGCGGTTTGAACTATGGTTCGGCGAGAGTATCCGGCTTGCGGTTGCCGGAGGGACGCTGACGATTGGTGTGCCGAACCGGTTCTTCCAGGACTGGTTGCGGACCAACTTTCGTGGACACATCGAACACGCCTGCTTGGCCACGTTCGGTGAGCGTCTGCCGTTGGATTTCCACATTGACACGACGCTGCCGCCGCCGAGCGCCACTCCCTCCGCCTCTGCGAGGAAGTCGGCGGCCGCAACGTCGTGTGCGCGGGAAAGCCAAGCGGCGCAGCCGTCTCAGGCAACGGCCGAGGTGCGCGATCCCATAACGCGGCCGACATTCGCGGCCCTGGATACGTATGTGGCCGGGCGATCCAATCGGCTCGCCCGGACGACGGCCCAGCATGTGGCCGAGCGGCCGGGCGAGTTGTCGCCCTTGCTTCTCTACGGTCCGACGGGCGTCGGCAAGACGCACCTGCTGCAGGGAATATGGACAGCGGCCAAGAAGTCGCGGCGAGGCGCGGCGGTGGTTTACCTGACGGCCGAACAGTTTACTACCTCGTTCCTCGAAGCGTTGCGGGGCAGCGGTTTGCCGACGTTTCGCCAGAGATATCGAAACGTCGATTGGTTCATTGTCGACGACATCCAGTTTCTCGGCGGTAAACGCCATACGCAGGTCGAGTTACTCTACACGACGGACGCCCTCCTCCGCCAAGGGCGGCAAATCGTCTTTTCAGCAGACCGCCCGCCGGCGGAATTGTCGGAACTCGTTCCGGAATTCACCACCCGTTTGCAGGGAGGCATGGTTTGTCGCATCGAGGCGCCGGATTATGAGACAAGGCTGGGAATCGCCGCGCAACTGGCGAATCGCATGAACCTCGATATCCCGCCCGACGTGCTCCAGTACATCGCCGCGCGGTTGACCAGCCACGCACGCGAACTGTCCGGCGCCATGTGCCGGCTGCAAGCCACCAGCCGAGCTACCGGCCAGCCCATCCGCTTGGCGCTGGCCGAGGAGGCCCTGGGGGAATTGATCCGCAGCAGCACGCGGCCGGTACGGCTGCCTGATATCGAAAAGGCGGTCTGCTCGGCATTCGGACTGGAACGGGCCAGTTTGCAGTCGAATCGGAAATCGAAGCGGATCAGCCACCCTCGGATGCTGGCAATGTGGCTGGCCCGCAAGTATACCCGAAACGCGCTGACCGAAATCGGCGAGTATTTTGGCCGCCGCAGCCACAGCACGGTCATTTCCGCCCAACGACGCGTCGAAAGCTGGCTCTCCGAAGGTACGGCGGTGGAACTGGCCGATCATACCTGGAACGTCGATGATGCGATCCGCCAGGTCGAACGCTATCTTCAGGCCGGCTAGCAGCCAAAATGGCTGGTAGCCAAGGCGGAATCGCCCGGGGACTTGAAAGTGCAGACGACGACGTTCCAGAAAGACCGCTTGATAAACTGGACAGGAGTGGCTACCTTTATGCTCTTGTCCTCTGATGTCCAAAGGGGGCGGCGGTTCTTCCATGTGGAACAGTAATGGAACTGAGTGTACGCGACTCCGCGAGAATTCTAAACGTCTCCGAAAAAACCATTTACCGCTGGATCAAGCAGGGCACGCTGCCAGCTTACCGCGTCAACGAGCAATACCGTTTCAATCGCGCTGAGCTGTTGGAGTGGGCCACTTCTCGACGAGTCAATGTTTCTGCCGAGATTTTTGCCGAACCCCAGAACGGCCACGCCCCCGTGGGACTTGCCGAGGCAATCCTCGCGGGCGGCATCTACTACCGGGTCGCGGGCAAAGAGAAGACAGCGTCGCTGCGCTCCGCGGTGGATCTTATGCCGCTGCCGCAGGAAGTCGACCGCGACTTCGTGCTCCAGGTAATTCTTGCCCGGGAATCCCTCGGATCGACTGCCGTTGGCAACGGGATCGCGTTGCCGCACGTGCGTAATCCGGTGGTGATGCACGTACCGCGACCGATGGTGACTTTGTGCTTTCTCGAACAGCCCGTTGCGTTCGGTGCCCTGGACGGGCAGCCGGTCCACACGCTTTTCACCATGCTCAGCCCCACGGTCCGGGCTCATCTGCAGATGCTTGCGCGTCTTTCCTTCGCGCTGCACCAGCCCGAATTTACCGAGGTGATTTCACGCCACGGCTCGCGAGAAGAGATCCTGAAGGCCTGCGAAGCGGTCGATCGACGTATCCTCGCGTCCCCCTCCGCTGCCTAGAAGGTCTCCATCATGTGGTGGTTCGTTGCTGGGTTAATGGTATTGTCCGTCGGAGCGCTGCTATCGCTTCTGGCTCGCAAGACGCCCCGGCTTGCTTCAGGGATCGGCTCCGGCACGGCCATTGCGGGGAGCTTCCTGGCACTATTCGACGCCGCTGAGGTGCTTTGTACCGGTCAGCCGGTGAGCATGAGCATTCCTTGGCAGGTTCCTTTCGGGCGTTTCTCGCTCGCGGTGGATCCGCTTTCGGCGGTTTTCGTTCTCCCGATCGCGGTAATCGTCGCAGTGGCGGCGTTTTACGGCGCTCAGTACATGCATGGCTCCTATCGGCCTTCCGCCATCGGCCCTTCGTGGTTCTTCTTCAATCTGCTGGCTGCGACGATGTTGCTGGTTGTCGCGGCACGGAACGGTTTGCTCTTCCTCGTCTGCTGGGAGGGCATGTCGCTGGCATCGTTCTTCCTCGTGCTGACCGACCACAGGCAAGGGCCGGTCCGGCGTGCCGGCTGGATTTATCTCGCCGCCATGCACTTGGGGACGGCCTGTCTGTTGGTGCTCTTCCTTCTGCTGGGGCGGTCGTCGGGATCGTTGGATTTCGACCAATTCGTTTGCCAACCAGGCTTTGCCGGCTTGCTTTTCGTCCTGGCGGTCGTGGGATTCGGCACAAAGGCCGGCTTGATTCCGGTCCATGTCTGGCTGCCCGAGGCGCATCCCGCCGCGCCTTCGCACGTTTCGGCCGTGATGAGCGGGGTGATGATCAAGACGGGGATTTACGGACTCCTCCGCGTCCTCACGTTTCTTCCGCAGGCGCCGTCGTGGTGGGGGTGGACGCTGGTGACGGTTGGCGTGGTCTCCGGCATCCTGGGCGTGCTCTTTGCTATGGCTCAGCACGACCTCAAACGACTGCTTGCCTACCATAGCGTCGAGAACATCGGGATCATCTTGCTCGGGCTGGGCGTTGGATTGCTCGGCATTGCCTATCACCTGCCTGTCATGGCCTTCATGGGCTTCGCCGGCGCTTTGCTCCACGTACTGAATCACGCCTTGTTCAAGAGTCTGCTCTTCCTGGGGGCGGGCGCCGTCCAGCACGGGGCCGGAACTCGAGACATCGACCGACTCGGCGGATTGCTGAAGACCATGCCCACGACGGGCGGGAATTTTCTCGTGGGAGCGTGCGCCATTTCGGGGCTGCCTCCCTTGAATGGGTTCGTCAGCGAGTTATTGATCTATGCCGGCGTTCTCATCGGGGTTGCCAATCGCACCCCTGCCGACGGCGTCGAATGGGCTCTGCTTTGCGTGCTCGTCGTCGGTGGGCTGGCACTGATCGGCGGGCTGGCGACCGCGTGTTTCACCAAGGCCTTCGGATGCGTGTTCCTGGGCGAGCCGCGAAGCGACCAGGCCAGACACGCCCACGAGGTCGGCCTGGCGATGCGGGCGTCGATGCTCTTTCTTGCCGGGGCGTGTTTCCTCGTGGCTTTGGTAGGCCCGATATGGCCTTATGTCTATCGGTCGGCCGTCGCCGCGATCGTTCCCGCCGGTTTGCGAGCCACTCTGCAAAACGGCGTCGAGCAAGCGTGGATCCCACTGATCGTGGTCTGTGTTTCGTCGTGGGCTCTGCTCGTCTTGGTCGGCCTGCTGGCAATGGTTCGACGAAGGCTGCTTTCCGGTCGACAAGTGCCGTGCGGGCCGACGTGGGATTGCGGCTACGCCGCCCCCACGCCCAGAATGCAGTACACGGCGTCCTCGTTCGCCGGCCCGCTGCTGCTTCTGTTCCGGATATTCTTGAGACCACGCATCAGCCTGCAGCCGCCCAGCGGTTTGTTTCCAAAACACGCGCATTTCGAATCGGAAACGTCCGACGTCTTTCTTGAGTGCCTGTTTCGACCCGCCTTCGCGGCGATTGCCTGGGCCGCGTCGAAGCTGCGCTGGTTGCAGCACGGACGGATTCAGCTCTACGTACTCTATATCGCATTGACAATTCTTGTATTACTTGTCTGGAAGTTAGGCTGAACGATGTTGTCGCCTGCGGGAATGGTCCAAGTTATCCTGGCGTTGGTCTTTGCGCCGCTGATGCCGGGCATCATCAACCGCACGAAGGCGGCGTTTGCCGGCCGCCGCGGCCAGCCTTGGCTGCAGGCGTATCGCGACCTTTGGAAGTTGCTCCATAAAAGCGCCGTCTACAGTCGCACGACCACGGTTCTGTTTGTGCTGGGGCCGATCGTCGGATGTGCCGCCACGTGTCTGGCGCTGGTGTTCGTACCCTTGGGTGGCTCGCCCGCGCTCGTTTCCTTCCGCGGCGACTTCTTGCTCGTGGCCTATCTCTTGGGCGTTGCCCGATTCTTCACCGTGACGGCCGCCTTGGATACGGGTTCGAGTTTCGAGGGCATGGGAGCGAGCCGCGAGGTCTTCTTCTCGGCCCTCACCGAGCCGGCGTTTTTGCTGGGGATGACCACCTTGGCCGCCGCGTTTCGTGCCACCTCGTTGACCGAGATCTATGCGGGAATCGAGGCTGGTGCGTTGGGCTCGGGCGGGGGGCCGGCCGTCTTTCTCGTTGCGGCCGCGATGTTCGTCGTGTTTCTCGCCGAGAACGCCCGCATCCCCGTCGATGACCCCAACACCCATCTGGAATTGACGATGATCCACGAGGTGATGGTTCTCGACCATAGCGGGCCCGACTTCGCGATGATCCAATACGGAGCTTGCTTGAAGATGTGGATTCTCGGTACTCTCCTGATGGGCGTATTGATTCCGATTCACACCGGCAGCCTGATCGCCGACCTTGGCAAAGGCCTGGCGAGCATGGCCTTCTTAGCCGTGCTGACCGGGGCGGTCGAGTCGCTCATGGCTCGGCTTCGTTTGGTGCGCGTTCCCCAATTCCTGATCGCCGCATCCGCGCTGTCGATTGTCGCCCTCGTGCTGGCAATGAGGTAGATCATGAGCATCTGGCTTGACGGTGTTCTGGTGCTGCTGGTTTTGACCAGTCTATGGATTCTGGGTTCGAGCCGTTTGCGGGCGTGCATTCAGGCAACTGCCTTTCAAGGGGCGCTGTTGGGACTGATCCCTGTCTTAACCAAGTGGCCCGACATCTCGCTGCGAATCGCCGGCGTGGCGCTGGCGAGCACGATCATCAAGGCGATCGCCTTGCCGACCCTGCTGCGCCGCGCCGTTCGCAAGACCGATATGCGGACGGAGACGGACCCCTTGGCCGGCTTCACCACCTCGTTGCTGGCAGGCATGGGGCTGTGGGGCCTGGCGATGCATATTGCCGGCCGGTTGCCGGTCGGGGCGGAGAATGTTTCGCCGCTACTTCTGCCCGTGGCCATCTTCACGTTGCTTTGCGGCCTTTTTCTGATTGTCAGCCGGAACACGACCGTGATGCAGGTCATCGGCTACATGAGCCTGGAGAACGGCATTTATGTGTTTGGGTGGGCCTTTGCCGTCGAGGAACATTTTCTGGTCGAGATGGGCGTGCTGCTGGACGTGTTTGCCGCCGTCTTCGTGATGGGCATCATCATGCACCACCTCAGCCGTGAGTTCGACACCATGGAAACGGATGAATTGTCATCCTTGAAGGATTAGTCTCATGCTCTGGCTTCTGGTCGCCGTGCCGACGACTGCCGCGATGCTTGCTTTCGCGTTGCCATGGAACCGGTTGCGACGGGGGCTGCTGGTCGCGGCCACCTCCTGCCACTTAGGGCTGACGGCGGCGGCATTCATCAAACCGCCTGAAGCCGTGCTGGACGGATGGATGGCCATCGACGCCGCTTCGCTGCTCTTCCTGGCGGTCACCAGCGTCCTTTTTTTCATGATTTCGTTGTATACCGTCGGCTACCTCGCTTCCCAGGGGCGCGCCGCCGCGCCGGATCCCGCCGACGAGCCCCCCTTCGACAATTATCCCGAGGCCGTTTTCACGGGCAGTCTTCTGCTCTTTCTGGCGGCCATGACCCTGGTCGTTGTCAGCCATCATTGGGGCTTGATGTGGGTCGCCGTCGAGGCAACCACCTTGGCCAGTGCGCCGTTGATCTATTTTCACCGCTGTCCGCGATCCCTGGAAGCAACGTGGAAATACCTCGTTATTTGCTCGGTGGGCATCGCCTTGGCCCTGCTGGGCAACTTCTTCCTGGCCGTGGCCGCGCAATCGTGTCCGACAACGCCGGTTCATCTTACCGTGGCCGACCTGGAGCAGCATGCCCGGCAACTGGATCCCCGTTGGCTGAAGGCCGCCTTCCTGCTGCTGCTGGTCGGCTACGGAACCAAGATGGGCCTGGCGCCCATGCATACCTGGCTTCCCGACGCGCATAGCGAGGCGCCCTCGATGGCCTCGGCGCTGCTCTCCGGCGCCTTGTTGAACTGCGCGTTTCTCGCGATTCTTCGCAGCCACGCCCTCTTGGTCAAAGCCGGGCTTGGCGATTTCAGCCGAGACTTGCTGGTTCTTTTCGGACTTCTGTCGATGGCCTTTGCCGCCGTGTTCATCATCCGTCAAATGGATTACAAACGGATGCTGGCCTACTCGAGCGTCGAGCACATGGGCATTCTGGCTCTGGGCGCCGGGATCGGCGGCATTGCCGGCTTCGGCAGCCTGCTTCATGCCGTCAATCACTCGCTCACCAAAGCGATGTTGTTCCTGGTGGCCGGCAACACGCTGGCCTGCTTCCACACCAAATCGACTACGGAGACTCGGGGGATCCTGCGAGCCCTGCCAACGACCGGCCTGCTGTGGCTCATGGGCATTTTGGCCATCACCGGCTCGCCGCCTTTTGGAACTTTTTTGAGCGAGTTCGCGATTCTGCGGGGAATGATCGACGGTGACCGCATGATCGTGGCTCTCTTCTACCTGCTTGCCTTGGCGGCCGTGTTCATCGGCATGTTGGCAACCGTCATTCCCATGATCTATGGAGAACCGGCCGGGGACCAATCGCCGTCCACTGCGGAAACCGCAGCAAGGGCGGAATCGCTCTGGTCTGTCGGCCCTCCCTTACTGTTCCTGCTGGCGGTGCTCGTTCTCGGTTTGTACCTGCCGGCGGAACTGAGTGACTTGCTGCATCAGGCGGCGAAAGTCGTGGAAGTCGAGTAATGTCCAATCCTAGCAGCATCACGGTGCGCAACGACGAAACCTTCGCGATTTCCGATGTAATCACGACGGACGTCGACCGTTTTCGCGACGAAGTGATCCAATCGCTTGCGGGCGGCGGCCGGCTGGCCGCCCTCTTCGCTCGGCCCATTGGCCCCAGCGAGTCCCAGCTCACGGCCGTCATCGCCTCCGACTCGGAAGCGTCGCTGCAAGTGCTGGTTGCCGCGACGGGACCGGAATATGCGTCGATCACCACCGACTGCCCGCAGGCACATTGGTTCGAGCGGGAGATTTGGGAGCAAAGCGGCGTTGTCCCCGTCGGCCACCCTTGGCGCAAACCGATTCGGTTCCAACCCCCCATCGCATCCTCCGCCGGCGCCGCGGTGCAACCGCGACAACCGCTTGCCTGTGGCGTTGCCGATTTTTTTCACATGGACGGCGAAGAAGTGCATGAGGTGGCCGTGGGGCCGGTTCATGCGGGAGTCATCGAACCGGGGCACTTTCGTTTTCAGTGCCAGGGCGAAACGGTCTTCCATCTGGAGATCTCGCTCGGCTATCAACACCGGGGCGTCGAACGGGCACTGATCGGAGGCCCCGGCCCTCGAACGATACACTATCTCGAAACGCTGGCCGGCGATACCTCGGTCGCTCACGCCACGGCCTACTGCCGCGCTGTGGAGGCCCTCTCCGGCACTCGCATTTCGGCCCGGGCACAGGTGATTCGCGGCATCGCCGCCGAACTGGAACGGGTCGCCAATCACATTGGGGATCTGGGAGCGCTGGCCGGCGACATCGGCTATTTGCCCACCATGTCTTTCTGTGGACGGATTCGCGGCGATGTGCTCAACATGACCGCCATGCTCTGCGGCAATCGATTTGGGCGAGGACTGATTCGCCCCGGCGGCGTGAGTTGCGACATGTCCGCCGCAACGATCGAACAACTCGTTCGGCGAGTCCGCACGGCCGCCAAGGATGCACGCGTCGCCGTCGAATTGCTCTGGGACAGCCCGTCGGTGATGGGGCGCTTCGAAGACACGGGAACGCTTTCCGCCGACCTGGCCCAAGAGATCGGCCTGGTCGGCGTCGCCGCGCGGGCGTGCGGCATCTCGCGCGACGTCCGCCAGGATTTTCCGTCCGGAATTTACAGCTTCGCGCAGATTCCGGTCTCCACATGGCACACGGGCGATGTGTTTGCCCGCGCTTACGTGCGTTGGTTGGAAGTGCAGCGATCGCTGGCGTTTGTCGAGGAACAACTCGGCGCGATGCCGTCCGGCCCCATTCAACGATCCCTTGGCGCCCTCGCGCCCGAAAAGACCGTGGTGACGCTCGGCGAAGGTTGGCGCGGAGAGATCTGCCACGTGGCAACCACCGATTCGGCCGGACGTTTCCAGCATTACAAAGTGGTCGATCCGTCTTTCCACAACTGGTTTGGTCTGGCGATGGCGATGAGAAACCAGCCGATTTCGGATTTCCCCTTGTGCAACAAGAGCTTTAGCCTTTCCTACTGCGGGCACGATTTATAGGACGAAAGAGAAGGGGCATGTTAAAGGTTCTCCGAGCCAGGTGGCAACAAGGCTACCGCACCATACGTTACCCGAAGGGCCCGGCGCCCGATTTGCCGGAGCAGTTCGCCGGTCGCCCCGAAATCGATAGCGGCAAATGCACGGAGCAGTGCAACCGATGCGTCGAAGTGTGTCCTACCCGGGCCATCCAACGGGCACGTGAGACCGGCAGGCTATCGCTCGACACGGGCCGCTGCCTCTTCTGCCGCGAGTGCGAACGCGCGTGCGATGCGAAAGCGGTGCGGTTCTCTCGCGAGTTCCGCCTGGCGTCTTCAAGCCGCCAGTCGCTTGTCGTCAGCGACGACTCGCCGCTGCCCCCGCTAACCATGGACGACGCCATCTACCGCCTGCTCGGTCGCTCGCTGAAACTGCGTCAGGTCAGTGCGGGCGGATGCAATGCCTGCGAGGCCGACACCAATGTGCTGAATACGGTGGGCTGGGATCTGGGCCGTTTCGGTATTCAACTGGTGGCCTCGCCACGGCACGCCGATGGTTTGCTGATTACCGGTCCGGTCCCTCAAAACATGCGTCTGGCCCTGGAGAAAACCTATCAAGCCGTGCCGTCACCGAAGATCGTCATCGCGGTAGGAGCGTGCGCTATCCAGGGCGGTCCCTATGTGGATCATCCGGAAGTCCATCATGGCGCGGACTGCGTGGTTCCCGTGGATCTGTTTGTTCCCGGCTGCCCCCCCCATCCGCTGACGATTCTCCATGCGTTATTGGCCGCAGTCGGTGCGATACCCCGGGCGTAGTCCGATGGTCCTGGTTCTTCGAGAACCGGCGACTCAATCGAACACCCCATTTGCAGTACACGGCCGTGCTTTCGGCCAGCCGAGCATCAAAGGTCGCCTTTCAGGCGCCCGACCCTCGCGTGGCCTCACAAACCCACGGGCCGACGCCCGGTAAGAGGGGTTGCATACGATTACCTCGGCGAAAAGGTACCTCAGGCTTCCTAGTTTGACTCAGCGGTACGGTAAGGCCGGAGAGCCTTGCGTACAGCGGCAGGAAGCGGCACTGAGCGTAATCCCATCGATCTTGCCAGGTTTCCGGGGTTTTCCTATAATCCGGGCCGCTTTTTCGATGAACTACCGCAGGTGAACAAACGTACCATGATTGAAACAGCCCTGGCGTCCGGCAGTGGTCCAAAGCATACTGAATGCGGAAGGCCCGCAGTCGGGAGACGAGGCGTTTTCGTTGAGCGAAACCCAGTCGGAATAGGCGTTACAGGTCGGGAACCAACGCGGTTTGATACCACCAGGGCGCTTCAGGTTTCGCTGAATGCTCGGCAACCGGCCGGTCGATGACACGGGTGCAAACGCATCCGGTGTGCTGCGGCCGGTCGCGGGGCCGGCGGCAGTGACCTATAATTTCGTAGGACGGATTCAGCGTTTTGAAGGAAACAAGTACGATGGCTCGTTCGACCCGTCTTTTCCCGCGCGTCCTCTCGACGACCGCGAGTCGAGCGATCGCTTGCCCGTTCGGGCGCAGTCGAACCGAGCCCCGATTTGTTGAGGAGAACTAGGATGCACGTTTACGGCCCGTCGCACCTCCACGGTGCTCAAGCGATCAGTTCGCCGCATAGCTCCCGGCTGTCCGGCCCCTCGACCACCCGATCGGCGGGATCTATTCAGGATGAGCTGGATATCTCCGATGCCGGTCGGCTGGTGGACCAGGTTCGCGAGATGCCCGAGATGCGGATGGACCGGATTCGTCAGATCCGAGCCGAAATTGCGGCCGGCACCTACGAGACCGACACGAAGTTGGAAACCGCTCTCGGCCGGATGTTAGATGAGATCGGCTAATGCCGGAGAACTTCGCGCTGCCCAAAGTCCGGGTACCCCTCTCGCCGGAGGAACGGTTTTCGCAGTTCCTCCAGAAGCACGGGAAGCGCGTCACGCAGCAGCGTCGTCTCATTGTCGAGCAGGTGTTCAGCCATCACGATCATTTCGACGCCGATGAGCTGATCGAACACCTGCAGGAGTTGATTCAACGACGCGAGGTCAGTCGCCCAACGGTTTATCGCACTCTCGGCGAACTGGTGGAGGCGGGCCTGCTGCGAAAGATGAACCTCGGTGGACGCGGCATCTACGAGCATGACTATGGCTATCCCAGCCACGATCACCTCTACTGTCAGGTCTGCAACAAGCTAATCGAATTCCACAGCGAGGCGATCGAGCAGGTCCGCGACCGCGTTGCGCGCCAGCACAATTTTCACGTCGTCAGCCACCGCCTCTTTGTCACCGGCATCTGCGTAGAGTGCCGCCGCCGAGAATAGCATCGATTCGGCTATGCCTGAGCCAAGGCCGCGTCCGCTTCTTTGGAAGGCTTTTCGTCATCGTCCGACCGTGATCCGTGTGGCGGGCGTATGAAGAAGGTTCCCACAGCGGCCAAGATCAGCAGCGCCGCGGCCGTGTAGTAGGCGTATTCGAAGCTCTTGCTGATATCGTGGAGCCGACCTGCCAGGAGCGACAGCACCAATCCGCCAACCCCCCACGAGGTGAAAACCAATCCATAGTTCACCCCAAAGTTCTTGGGACCATAAAAATCTTTGGTAATCGCGGGGAACAGCGCCAGGTTTGCTCCATAGTTGGCCCCGATCAACGCCGCGAGCAACATCATGGCGGGTAGAGTGCCCAGCGGCGAACCGGTCGTCGCATTGGCCATAACAAACATCAAGGCCGACTGCAGTACGAAACAGCCCAGCATGGTCTTCTGTCGGCCGATCTTGTCCGATATCATCCCCGCCACGATGCGTCCTCCACCATTGCCGACGGCGCAGGCGGCCACCAGTACAAAGCCTTGCTCGATGGCGGCCTGGAGGGAGGCGATCTTCGCCAGTTTGGCGATAATCATCAAGCCGGCGCCGGCCCCGCAGGCGTACAGGAACCAGAGAAGGTAGAACTGTGTAGTGCGCAGCATTTCCATCGGCGAGAAATCCGCTTTCGCGACCGTGGCGGTCGCCGCCCCCGCGCTTCCGCCCGCCGGGACATAGCCCTTGGGCGGTGGCGACAGTAGTTGCGCCAAGCCCACGACCACGACCATGAAAGCGATGCCCAGTATGAACATCGTTTGCGGGAGACCGTAGGCCGCAATCAGCGTCTTCGCCAGTGGCGCCGCATAGACCGAGGCCAGGCCGAAGCCCGAGACGACCAGTCCCGCGATCAGCCCGGTCCGCGAGGACGGAAACCACTTCACCGCCGGCGGCGTGGCGGAAGCATATCCAAACCCGATTCCCGCCCCGGTCAAGACGCCAAAATAGACCACATAATACAGATATTCCGTCGTCGTGCTGGCCAGGATCATGCCTATGCCGACGAGAAGTCCACCGATGCTGGCCACCAACCGAGGCCCGAATTTGTCCTGAAGCCGCCCGGCAGGCACCATCGTCAAGCTGAATATCAGGCAGGCGACCGCGTACGGAAAGGACCGGTCCGCTTCTCCCCAGCCCCACTCGTCAGGAACGGCTTTGCTGATGACGCTCCAGGTGTAGAGGATTCCCAAAGCAAGATTGATCCCCAGACCGGCGAACGTCACTCGCCAGCCCAGATTCTTCACTGCCCCATCGACCGTTGCGTTACGATTCATTCCGCGGTTCTCCTGCCGTTTGAAGGACTCCGAGAGGTATTCGCCGCCTTCGTCCAAGAGAGTCAAACCGTAACGGTAAATCCCAAAACACCGCCGACGATTCTCACCTCTGCACGACCAAGATAATTGGTTCACCGCTCATCTTTCTGCCCGCTCCAGCATCTGCCTTAATGGCAATTCGCTGAGTTTGCCTGGATGCGGCGCATAAGTCAAGCTCCACGAACGCCCCCCGGATGGAAAACGGCTTCGCTTTGCCCCACGCGAGCCCAACCGGACGGATACCGTCGCGGATTATTTACGAGATTACAGATGACCGATCAGGCGGCCCATCGGAACCTGCCAAGTCAATCGCGGAGTAGCCCGCTGTTTCCACCGAAAGGGGTGGTAGTTACAATGGACGGCATCGAGGACGGGCGGCTTTGTCGCTCGCCTCTTTGCCAATGCCGTGTACTCCCTCCCGCAGCCGAGGTGCCGCCATGAAAGCAGTCTTTTCCCGTCGCTGTGCCTTATTCCGGTTGTTCGTCCTCGCCGGGTTGGTCGTCGGGCTGTGGTCGAACGCCAAGGGGCAAACCACGCAGGCTGCGGTGGAAGCCGATTGGATCGAGCAGGATCGCCTCTTCGCGGGTGCGAAAGAGCCGACAACCCGGCAGCCGGCGCGGCCGGACAAAGTGACCACGGTCCAGGACGCCGCCGGCGGGTGCGACGGAATCAAGAATGGCTGTTGGGGCTTCCATACGGCCAGTGGCGAGCAGGATCCCTGGTGGCAAGTGGATCTCGGCGAAGCCGTGCAACTCGACCGCGTGGTCGTCTACAACCGCACGGATCACGGCAAGGGCGCCCGAAATACCCGCATCCAGGTGCTGGTGGCTGAAGAGCCCGAGTGCCGCCGGTTCCAACAGGTTTACCAGCACGACGGCGCCCCGTTCTACGGCACCGGCGAGAAGAAACCGCTGGTGGTTGACTTGAAGGGAAAAGACGTTGTTGCCCGAGTGGTCCGCCTGGCCGTCGATGGCCGCTGCTCGTTCGCTCTGGACGAAGTCGAGGTCTACGGGCTTGCCGACCCGCAAAAGAATCTTGCCCTGGGCAAGCCCGCCGACCAGAAAAGCGTCGGACCGTACTCATGGCCGGGGACGATGCCAGCCACGGCCGTGGCGGCCATCTTCGGCGAGGCGCCGCTATCCATGCGGGCCGATTTTTCGTTGCCGCATTTGCGCCAGGTCGTTGACCGCGGCATGGCGCTGACCGAGCGATTGGGACCGAAGGCCGACGCGCGGCGGCTAAATCCATTGGCCGAACGCCTTACCGGGGTCGAACGCCGACTGTCCGAGATCGAAAAGGCCGGCGATGCGCCCGTCGCAACCCGAAAGGAACTGTACCTCGAAGCCCGCCGGATCGTCCGCCAGGTGGCCTTCTGCAATCCGCTCCTCGATATGGAGAAGATTCTGTTCATCAAGCGGCACGCGGCGGGCGGTGTCTTTCATATGTGCGACCAGTATTACGGCTGCAACGCCAGGCCAGGCGGTGGACTGTTCGTTCTTTCCGATCCGTTTGGGCCGGAACCGAAGCTCACGGATTTGCTGGAGCACTCGGTCGTCGAGAACGGCCGTTTGAAGGGCAAAAAGCTATCGGGAGGGTCGTTTTTGTCGCCGGATTTGTCGTTCGACGGCCGCACCATTCTCTTTGCCTACAGCGAGGCCGCCGCCTGGCCGAAGTACCAGGGCCAAGAGGCCTACGAGTGGACGCCCGAGTGCAGCTACCACATTTTCCGATGCAATGCCGACGGCAGCGGGCTGGTGCAGTTGACGGACGGCTCGTGGAACGATTTTGACCCCTGCTTTCTTCCCAACGGCCGCATCGTCTTCATCTCGGAACGGCGCGGCGGCTATCTGCGGTGCGGGCGGCACTGTCCGGTCTACACGATGTTTTCCATGCGCGACGACGGCAGCGACATCATCTGCCTGAGCTTCCACGAGACGCACGAGTGGCATCCCAGCGTCAACAACGACGGCATGCTCGTCTACAGCCGCTGGGATTATGTCGACCGCGACACGAACATCGCCCACCATATCTGGACCTGCTATCCCGACGGCCGCGATCCCCGCAGCTTTCACGGCAACTATCCGGAAAAGAGGGAAAGCCGGCCGTGGATGGAGATGAGTGTTCGAGCCGTGCCGGGGTCGCACAAGTACGTGGCTTCGACCGGCGCGCACCACGGCCACGCCTTCGGATCGCTGGTGTTGATCGATCCGCGGATCGAAGACGACGGGGCCACGGCGCAACTGGAGCGTCTGACGCCGGAGGTTCCCTTCCCGGAGGCGGAGGGGCGGCCGACCGCGCGGTACATGTGCTACGGCACACCCTGGCCGTTGAGCGAGGACGACTACCTCTGCGCCTATGACGCCGGGGCGAAAAACCACGGTCTCTACTGGATCGACCGCTACGGCAACAGGGAGTTGCTCTACCGGGATGCGGCGATCGCCTCGATCAGCCCGATTCCGCTGGAGCCTCGTCCGACGCCGCCGTATCTGCCGAACCAGACAGTGCAGGCTGCCGAGGATCGAATCAATACGGCGGGCGATTCAAAGTCGACGGTGGCCGTGCTGAACGTCTACGAGTCGGATTTCGCCTGGCCCCCGGGGACAAAGATCGACTCGCTGCGGGTGATTCAGGTCTTGCCGAAGTCGACCGCGCCGCCCAACCAGCCGCGGATCGGTATCGCCAACCAGACCAACGCCCGCGCGGTGCTGGGGACCGTTCCGGTCGAGGCCGACGGCAGCGTCTACTTCGAGGCGCCGGCGGGTGTGCCGATTTACTTCCAGGCGATCGACGCGCGCGGGCTGGCGGTGCAGTCGATGCGGTCGGCCACCTATTTGCACCCCGGCGAGCGGTTGCTCTGCCAGGGGTGCCACGAGGGCAAACACCAGCCACCCAAGCCCGCGGAGCAAGTGCCGCTGGCTTTGCGGCGGGCGGCGTCGCCGATCCAGCCCGACCTGGAGGGCTCGAACCCGTTCAGCTACGTCCGGCTGGTCCAACCCGCGCTCGACCGCCATTGCGTCGCCTGCCACCAGCAGGAAAAGGCGCTCGACCTGGCCGGCCTCATCGAGGGCGGCAACGGCTGGACCCGCTCCTACACGAACCTCGCCGCGAAGTACGGGTTCTATTTCCACGTGGGCAACGGGTCGATCAACCAGGGCATCCACGGCGGCAGCCGCACGGTGCCCGGTCAGTTCGGGGCAATGGCCTCCGGACTGATGAAATACCTGGACGAGTCGCATTATGGCGTGAAGCTCGGCGAGGAGGACTTCCACCGCATCACGCTCTGGCTCGACTGCAACTCGGAATTCTACGGCGCTTACGAAAACACCGAAGCCCAGGCCCGGGGCGAATTGGTAAAGCCTTCCTTAGAGTGAGCGGGCAGACGACTCAAAACCAAGGCCGGCGCGATGGGTAGTGCTTGGACGATTCTGAAACAGACGGTTCAAGGTTTCTCGGACAACGAGTGCATGAGCATGGGCGCCGCGCTGGCGTTCTATACACTGTTCTCGCTGCCGCCGATCCTGATTATCGTCATCGCCATTGCCGGCACGCTCTGGCAAGGAGACGCCAACGCGCAGGAAACCCTCCTGCAGGAAATCGAAACGCAGATGGGCCGGCAAGCCAGAGTGCAAATCCAGTCGATTCTCCAAAGCCATCAACAGAGCGGCGGAGGGCTCTTGACCACGACTTTCGGCATCGTCGCCCTGGTATTCGGCGCCACGGGAGTTATGGCTCAGCTTCAGGCCGCACTGGACAAGGCATG
Organism: Rhodopirellula sp.; assembly: GCA_012728855.1. Taxonomy (GTDB): domain Bacteria; phylum Planctomycetota; class Planctomycetia; order Pirellulales; family Thermoguttaceae; genus JABWBD01. The sequence continues at coordinate 21,210 of JAAYEH010000022.1, forward strand.
GGAGGTCAAGCCCGACCCGCAGCGAGGAGGCGTGAAGACATTTCTTGTCAAACGCGCCCTTTCCTTCGTCATGGTCGTGGTGATCGCCGTTCTCTTGCTCGCCCTGCTCATCATCGGCACACTGCTCTCGGTTTTTGACGATGCGATCAGGGTCTGGGCGAGCGAATCGCTGGCGACGCGATTCCTCGTCGGACTCAACTGGCTTGCGTCGTTCCTGATCGTCGTGACTCTCTTCGCGGCGATCTTCAAAGTCCTGCCCGACGCGAAGATCCGCTGGCGCGACGTTTGGGTCGGTGCAACGGTCACGGCATTGCTGTTCGCGATCGGGAAATATCTGATCGGTTTGTATCTCGGCCACGCCCGCATTGGCTCCCCCTACGGCGCGGCCGGTTCGCTGGCACTGCTGTTGGTCTGGGTCTACTATTCATCGCTGATCCTGCTGTTCGGCGCCGAGTTCACCCAGGTCTGGACCCGCCACCAGGGCCGGCGGATCGAACCGGCGCCCGGAGCGGTTCGCGCCGTCTGCGAGGCGAAACGTGTGCGGGAGGCTCGCGCCGACGGCTGAGCGGCTTTTGCAATTATGATCTACTGCAACCAGAACTCGCTTCTTGTCGCGCGACATGGGTGGTAATATGGGTTGACACGGCAAATGAATCTCGTTCGGCCTGTGATTGCCTACGCTGGATAAGGCTCAGCCCCGCCGAACGCATCGCAGTGTGTGGAAATGGCTTGGAGCAGGCAATGCAATGTCCCAAGTGCATGCGTGAATTGGCGCCTGGCGAAAGAGCCTGCGTTTGCTCCGAAGACGGAGCCTTCAAGGCGCAGCCGTCCCTAACGGAGGCGGTTGTTGACTCTTCTCGGGCGGCGCGCCCGCTTAGAATCTTTCTCAGTTACGGCCACGAACCTCCTGACCATGTCAAGGTTGCCGAGCGCATCAGAGACGATCTGAAAAAGCGGGGACATGACGTCTGGTTTGACATCGAGAAACTGAAAACACGGAATGTTTGGGAAAACGAAATCGAGCGTGCGATTGTTGAGAGTGATCGCGTTCTGCTGCTGATGACGCCATACTCCATTCGCCGGGCGGACCCCTATGCAGCCCCGGACAGTCCCGCTGGCCGTGACGGATACTGTCTCAACGAGATAGCCAAGGCGGTCGAGCGAAACAAGCTTGTGGTTCCGATCATGCTGGCCTGGGTCGACCAGGGACCGCCGACTTCGATCTGCCGCATCCAGTGGCTCGACATGCGGGATTGTGTGCCGATCGACGAGAAGAAACCGGTCTATGAACAGACGCGATTCCCCCGGCTCGTCGAAGCACTCGAGGAGAATCGACTCGATTTTGAAGGCGGTTGGGCAAGAATTTTCGGGAACCTGACGCCGCTCAACTTTCAAGTCGAAATGGAACGGCATATTACGGGCTTTGCCGGCCGGGAATGGCTGATCGGCAAAGACGGGAAGATCGACCAGTGGCTGCGTGAGCAGCAGGAATCCCGCGTCTTTTGGGTCATCGGCGGGCCGGGGACGGGAAAATCGGCAATTGCCACACAACTGGCTCACCGACGAGGTGACGTGGGAGCGATACACTTTTGCGTGCATGGCCACGCGGAATTCACTGACCCCGAGAAGGCGATTCGCTCCATTGCCTTTCAGTTGGCCACCCATCTTCCCGCCTACCAGAAACGTCTGCAAGACTTGGACCTTGAAGCGGACACCAGGCTGAACTCCTTCACCCTATTCTACAAGCTCATCGTCAGCCCGCTTGCCGAACTGAAGGGCACGTCGGATCGCCCGCCTGGCCCCCTTCTCGTGGTGATCGATGCGCTGGACGAAGCAACTCATGATGGCGTCAACGAAATCGCCGACGCTATCGCCAGATGCTGGAAGGACACGCCGCGCTGGCTACGCCTGGTCATTACCAGTCGCAAGGACGATCGGTTGGCGGAAGCGTTTTCGTCGAATGACTTCCTGCCCTTCACGCTCGATACTGAAAGCGAGCCGAACAAGAAAGACGTCCGCGACTATTTGTCCAAGCAACTGGCGATCTTCCTCGGGGCCTCGCCCGGCTGCGAAGTCGTCGAGAACCTCTTGACCAAGAGCGAGGGGGTATACCTCTATGCCAAGGTAATCATGGACGAGATCCGACAAAAGCGTCTCTCGCTCGACGAGTTGCATGCCTTTCCCCGCGGAATGCGAGAGTACTATTGGCGAGTTTTCAGGCGGCATTTTCCACCGGAAGCAATCAACAAGTACAAACGCGATATTCATCCCATACTGAGTGTTGTGCTCGCCCAACGCGAGCCCCTCCCTCTCCACTTGCTCGCCAAAGCCACGGGCGTCGATGAGTTTACTCTGCGCAGGGATAGCCTCCGCCAACTTGGTTCGCTCTTCCCGATACGTGCGACCGGCGACAAACGGGACGAATACACAATCGCACCGTTTCACAAGTCACTCGTCGAGTGGTTGACCGCATGCGACCAACAGACCGGCGAATACTTGGCAGGGGACTACACCGTCAACGTACACGCAGGCGCCACGGCCCTGCTCAACGCTTCCTGGAAGGAATTCGACTCCAATCCCCAGACGATGTGCGAGTATTCCAAGACCCATCTGCCGGCATACCTGCTGCAAGCGGGACGTTGGAGCGAATTGGCGATCCTCGTCGCTTCTCCTCAACTCCGTATGATCGAGAAGTGGGTCGATCGCGCGGATCGGCTTGGCCTTGAGTGTCTCGAGGGACTGATCGAGTGTCAGTGCGTCGAACCGGCCTTTGAAGCGATGCTGGCCACGCAGGCAGCCAGGATACACAGCCGCCGAGGGGAGTATTCCGACGCGGAGAAACAACTGAAACTTGCGGTTCGCCACACATCATGGCGGCACAGTCGCAAGACGCGTGCCATTGCCTTTCACGAACTGGGCTCGCTGCACCTTTACCGAGGTGACCGTTCCCAAGCCGCACGCGCCTTCCGAAGTGCGTTACGGCTCAGCGTTCTGGGCGTGCCTGTGCTGCGTGGGGAAGCGGCAGCCAATCGTCTTGCCCTGGCCGCGATTGCGTTCACGCACTATCGCTGGCAAAAGGGCTTCGAGATGGCGGACCGAGCGCGAAAGGACGCGGAGGCCGACGGAGACGCCCAGCATACCGTTGCGGGGCTCCGCTTCATGGCACTCGCCCTGGACGACTTGGCGAAATACAAACAGGCTGAGGATACGCTTGGGGAGGCTTTGGAATTGAGTCAACGCAGCGGCAGCAATTTGGAAACCGCAAGGTTATTGGACCTGAAAGGCTGCTACCATTACGGACAAGCGACGATTCGAGGAGGTGATTACGCGGTTGCGGCAGACTGCTTTCAGCAATCTCTCAGGATTGCCGACAGCATTGGAAGCCTGTACTCAAGAATTGACGCTATGCTGCACCTCGGATGGTGCGCGATCGGAAATGGCAAGACCGATGAGGCGGTCGTCTGGTTCGATCAAGTGGGCCGACTCCTGCCCGCGGATGCACACGCAGACTTGGCCGCCAATCATCGTCTTGGATTGGCCGCGGCTGATCACGAGCGAGGGGATACCGCGAATGCCGAACGGCGATATCAGGAAGTTCTGAATCTCGCCCAGAAACCGGAAAACGAATTCCGAGGCCACGCCGCGCGCGCCCTGACCGGCCTCGGTGCTGTGAGCTGGCACTCTGGCAAAACCGCACAAGCCAACGACGCATGGAACCGCGCTCGCGGCTATGCCAAGCGAAATTCGCCACGTGACCTGCAAATCACGGAAGCGAACATAGACCGATGCCGCCGCGAACCACAGCGCGCACCACGATAACCCCAGCCCGAGTTCATTCGGACCGCCGGAATCGCCCAGCAGGCTCCCAGACTGCCAGGAATCTTACCCTCCGCTAGCGCCACCAGGCGAGCGTCTGCTGTAATTCGGCGTATCGCTCTTCTGCTGCTTCTCCATGGCACGCCGGGCTTCTTCCAGACGTTTCTGCGCTTCCTTCTGTTCCTGCTCACTCGGGCTCTTGTCCTTTTTGCCGCCGAAAAGACCCATGATTCTACCCTCTCCTGCTGATGGACAGACAGTGTGGAACGAACAAACCGCCTTCTCCAAATTGGGTGCCTAAACCACCCCAGCTATTCGGTGAGCATAACAAGGCTTCCGCATTTGTCAAGCATTTTCCCTGCACTTCTTCGGGCCAGCGATGTGGTTGTCCTTTCCTTTACCGAGTGCGTTGGCAAGTTCTCTCCCGACGATGGTGCCGACGGTAGACGAACGGACAACCCAAGTGGGTCCATCCTTCCCGGCGTCGCCCCTTCACGCCGCAGTTGCTTGCCGCGGAAAACGGGCGACGCCTTGCGCCCAGATTCACCGCGATCGCCACGGCCCTGAGGGCCATCGGTAGCCCTCTATCCCGAAAGCGCGTGGGGCCCGACTTCCCTCGGATTTGAAAATGCACAGAGTTGGAGACCGCACTCGACTCGCAATAGACATCTCCCTTCGTTCCCTGCTCCCCGCCGCTACTGCAGCGCCGGTCCTGCGATTCGCTCGCCACGCCTTTGCCGCTGCTGGTTCTGCGGGTCGAAGGTTCCGTAGAAAAGGGCGTTGGCGTCCATCCAGGTGATCAGCCGCTCGTATTCCTCGTCGGAAAGCGAGACGTTCTCGTGGCCCGCCGACAACAACTTCATCAGCTTGCTCGCCCGCGCGCCGAAACGGTCCGGGTAGGTCAACGGTTCGTGGTTGGCCTGCGGCGCGCCTTTCCACTGGGAGAACGGCACCAGGGGGGCGAGGGCGTTGTAGGATACGGTAAACTCGCCTGCCGGGGTGCCGCTCAGGTCGACACCGCCGTCGGCCCGCTCGGGGCGGTGGCACTCGACACAACGTTTATCGAGCAAAGGTTGCACCAGGATGGCATAGTTGAACGGATTGGACCCCTCGGGACCGGGCTCGATCGCCGAAGGCGGGCGCCGAGCCGCCAGCGTGGCCATGCCGACCGGAGCAGCCGTGCTGCGATGCTCATGGCAGCCGATGCAGCCGGCCTGCTCGCCGGGTTGCAGGTAGGTGAGACTTCGCATCGTCTGGATCGCCATGCCGCGCTCGTCGAGTGCCTGGAACGCCAGCGGAATCCCCGCCGGCGCCCGGAAATAGGCGGAACCGTCGGCATCCACCGGCACCGTTCCCAGAACCTGTTTGCCGGGCGAAGCGTTTGCCAGACCGACGCGGGGTGTGTTTGCGTGCGGCGTGGTCTTGGGCAGCACCTGCACGATGCGAAGCCGCTTCACCGCGTCGTTTGCTCCGCCCAGCCAAGGCCAGCTCTCGTAGACGTTCTGGAGGTAGAAGGTTCCTTCGCCGGGCCGGTCCTCCACCAGCGACGAAGGCAACGCGGGCGGACAGGGACGGGCGCGCAAGGGGATCGGCCAGAGGCTGCCGATGCTCACGTCGCGATAGATCAGCTCCTTGTTCCCGAACCGATCCACCAGGTAGAGGCCGAACATGTTGGCGCGATTGGCAAACGGCTCGCCGATCAGCGGGTCGAAGCTGTAGGCAGCCAGGAAGAAGTCCTCCGAAAGCGGATAGGGCGTGCGGTAGCAGTGTCCCGGCCAGCGGCGTTCCTCGGGCGGCACGTCAGGCGCCACCGGCACGCCGGCCGTGGCATGCCAACGCTCCACGGGAAACTCGCTCTCGGGGAACAAGGCGTCGGGCGTCAGCCGCGTGATCGGATCCAGGCCGTCGATCCCCTTGGCCACGTCGAGCAGGATGATCGAACCGGCGGTCATGGCGTGGTGTGCCGCCGCCGTGGCCATGACGCGGCTGGAGCCTGGCGCGGGCCGGGCCTCCCAGACGCCCACCGGGTTGAAAGTGTTGTTGCCGTAGTAGGCGATTGGGCTAGTGCCGTCGGGCCGGGCCGTCCATAGCTGCTGATAAAACACGGCGTTGCGATCGACGTAGTCCCACCGTGTATAAATCACGCGGCCGTCGTTCAGCACGGCCGGATCCCATTCGTGCGTTTCGTGGAACGAAATCACCCGAGGGTCGGAACCATCGGCGTCAGCCAGGGTCAAGGTATGCACCCGGCAGGGACCGCGGCCGCAGCGATGGAAGCCGCCTCGCCGCGTCGACAGAAAGAGGAGCTTTCCATTGGGCAGATAACGCGGTGAGAAGTCGTCGTACGACGCATCGGTCAGTTGCCGCAGACCGGAGCCATCCGCGCCAATCTCGAACAGATGGTAGAACTGCTGCTCGTTGGCTCGCCAATCGGTCGCGCCGGGATCCGTTTCGCAGAAGGAAAACAGCACGCGGCGGCCGTCCCATGAGACGTCGGGGCTCAGATAGCTTCCCATCGGCAGATCGGCCAGCCGCCGGCAGCGCATCGATTCTCCGGGAGCGTCGAGGATGAAAAGGCCGCCGCCGGGCCGCGCGCAGCGGCCGGCATACTGTGTCAACTGATGGCTGAACGCGCTGGGCACCCGCTTGACGAACAACAGGCGACCGACGTCTGCCAGCGGATTGGAGAAAGCGACTTGCCGCCGCAGCTTGTGGACATCCCGCCAGAGCGACTCCCACTCGGCGTCGCTCGACGCGCCGGCCGAAGCCATCGCCTGCCGCCGGGACCGCAAGTTTTCCCAGGGGCCGGTCAGTTCGTCGAGAGCGGCGCCTGCCGCGGCCAGGTTCCCAATCAGACGATCGCCTCGCTCGAAGACGGCCTGGATTGCTTCGTCCCAGCTCCGGGGTTCACGAGGTGTGTCGATGCCGTCCTGCATGCGCCAGTCCCACTCGACCAATTCCTGCTCGATCGACGGGCGGAGATCGGGCAGGACCGGCGGCGGAATCACTTCGGCGGCGGCGGGAAACCCCAGGGGGACCGGACGGTTTTCCTTGCCGAGCGCGTAGCGCAGGTTGGTAAAGCTCACGGCCGCCTCGCCATCGATGCCTCGCGCCGACAGGGCGAGTTCCGCCCGCGCGCCGCTGTCCACCGGCCCGCTGGTCAGCACGACCGGCTCGCCGGACTGAAGAGTGCGCCGAACCTGGCGCCCGGCCAAGGCGAGTTCGACTTCGGCCCGGGCGCCTTGCACCACGCGGACATCGCACGACACCTGCAACGGTTCCTTGAAGTTCTGCACCGGAACGACCAGTCGCACCTCCTCGCCATGGTCGACGCTCGCCGTCCACTTCCTGGCCGTTTCCATCAGCGCCACTTGCGGGCCGTTTTCACCGGCGACGAGCGTGAATCCGGCGGACGCGGGGCCGGCCGGCGGGGTCTCGATGCCGCCGAGATAGACGGCGCTCGATCCGAAGCGGGGCATCCGCGGATCGCAAACCAGGCGGGCTTCCGCCCAGTTGGCCATGTCGCAACCGATGCCGTCGCCCCCGTCGGAAGCCACCAGACGCAGCTCGCGCGCGCCGGCCAGCGGCACGTCGATCTCCCTGGGCGGATCGCTGTCGGACATCGGCCCGGTCTCGAAAACGGTCTTACCGTCGACGTTGGCGCGAAAGATCACACTGCCGCGCTTGCCGCCCTGCCACTGGACGCCCACGCACGCGAGGAAACGGCTGTACTGGCCCCGCAGATCGACGACGATCTCGCCGTTGGCATGGTGGCCCAGGCCTTTGTCGAATGTTTTGTCGCCGATCTGCAATCGCGACCCGGTGCCGCCGGTGCGAGCGGCCGCGGTATTGAGACCGAAATCGCCCCATTGTTGCGTGTGCCCCAGAGTGAAGCCGCCGCCGGCATCGCTCAGGAACTCGGCCTCGTCTGCCGGGGCGCTTGCCGCGGACGCCAGCGCGATCGCCAGTGCAGCGAGCGCGGCGCGAGCAAGACGTTGGTACCGCCGTCCGCGTCTCAACCAGAACACCACCATCGATCGTCGTGTCTTCTGCATGGGCGAATTCTCCTTGGCGCTGAAGGGTAATGATCGGCGAAGGAATGATCTCGCAAGTCCGCGTTAGGAAAACTGCGTGATCCCGGGGACGGCGAGGGGATAGTTGCCCGATTCGTCGGGGAGGACCGGCGGAGCGGCGTCCCATGTATACTGCTGGGGAGCAAGGGTCTCGGCGGAGTCCATCGCTTCCTGCCAGGTGATCTGCTTGCCTGTATAGGTGACCATGCGGCCGAGAATCGCCCACATCGTGCTCTGCGTCATGTGGAGGCCGTCGTTGATCGGCTGGTTCTCGCGAATCGAGTCGAACAGCGCGACGTGCTCGGCGTCGTACATGTTGGTCTTGGGACCGTCGTAGCGCCAGGGATTCTCGCCTTCGATGCGGAACTTGAGGATGTTGGCGCGGCCCTTCGTGCCGAGGATATGGTCGGAAGTGTCGTTGTAGCAACCGGCCTGGCGGCGGCAGTAGGAGTAGACCTCGGGACCGTCGTCGTACTCGTAAACCACGGCATGGTGGTCGAAGATGTTGCCGATGGCGTCTTCGGTGCGGACCTGGCGCCCGCCCATCCCCCAAGCACGGACCGGCGGCTTGTCGCCCAGCACCCAGGCGGCCTTGTCGAGGCTGTGGACGTGTTGTTCGACGTTGTGATCGCCGGACAGCCAGGTGAAGGGATACCAGTTGCGCATCTGGTATTCCATCTCGGACTGGTTCGGCTGGCGGGCGACGTTGCGGAACCAGGGCGGGCCGCAGTTGTAGGTGGTGCGGACGGCGACGACTCGGCCGATCGCGCCGTCGAGCACCCGTTGGACCGTCTCACGAACGCCGGCGTGATACCGCCAGCAAAGGCCGGAAACAATGCTCAGTCCCTTCTTCTTCGCATCCTCGCAAGCGGCCAGGACGGCCCTTGCGCCGGGCGCGTCGACCGCGACGGGTTTCTCCGCGAAGACGTGTTTGCCGGCGTCGACGCAGGCTCTGAGGTGAATGGGACGAAAATGAGGCGGGGTGGCAAGGATCACGACGTCGACATCACCGGCGAGGAGTTGCCGATAGCCGTCGAAACCGACAAAACTGTGATCCGCATCGACGGCAAACTGGTCGGGCTTGGCCTTCTGGAGTTGTTGGCGGCTCAGTTCGATCCGTTCGGCGAAGGCGTCGGCCATCGCAACGAGGCGGTTGGCCGGCGAGGCGTTCATGGCATTGACCGCCGCTCCCGAACCGCGTCCGCCGCAACCGACCAGGCCGATCCGCAGCACATCGCTGCCAGCGGCGTGGGCGGCCCGCTGGGCCGAAAGACTTCCCAGCGCGCCTGCCCCCAGAAGAACTGCGGATTTCTTCAGAAACACACGACGCGACGGCCGCGATTGGCCGGTTGTGGATCGGTCGGGCATTCTCGTTCCCTCCTCGCTAGAGTCTTGGTTGGTAAGTTCGGTGTGCCGTGCCTACAGGTTTGGCTTGTTGAGTCGCAACGACTTAGGTCGCAACGGAAGGCCCTCGCCAGCGGTTGTAAATTATCCGCGCGCGGAATGCAAGCAACCGGCTTGTGGGGCATACCGCTGGAGCTTGCCCGCGACGAATTGAGCGCAAATAATCTCGATAGGAACCGGTCTCGCTGCAGACGCCGGGTTGAAACCGCCGCCGCAGCGGCTGAGGAAATCCAAGGACGGCTTCGTACGCTCGTCCAGCTCGCTCGCTTTCCGGCCGGCGAGCCTGCCAATGCGGGAGAGTAACGCACCCAATCGTGTGCGAACGCCTCATGATCCGATCGACCGGCCTGACCACGCGGCCAATGCGTCGCATTATTGCGATGCTTACGGGCAGAGTCATCAATGCAGCCATTGCCGGCGAATTCGGCGAATGGATGCTTCCGAACAATGGGATTGGGTTTCCGAATGGGTGGAGCGTCCGCCGGCCAACGTGAGCCATTCGCTCTGTCCGATCTGCCTCAGCTACCACGATCCGCTTGGCGAATGAGCCCCGACTCGATTTCCCGTAGCGGGAGTGTTGACAAGCACGAAGGGGTGGCACAGAATAAAGTCCGCTTTCGAGGGGGAGCGCGATCGAGAGACTCTCAGTCCGTCCGTTCTAACCGAGGGAAATGTTCTCTATGGCTACCGAAAACACCCGCCGCAACGGTTCCCGTCGTGAATTTCTGAAGCAGAGCACCGGCGTGCTGGCCGGCGCAGCCTTGACCAGCGCAATTTCCGCGAGGTGCTATGCCGGTGAGGACAATACGGTTCGTGTTGCGTTGGTCGGATGCGGCGGCCGGGGCACCGGCGCTGCGGTCAACGCCTTGTCGACCAAGGGCCCGACAAAACTAGTGGCCATGGCGGATGTGTTCGAAACTCGTTTGGAAGCCAGCCTCAAGAACATCACAAAGAGTTTCGAGAAGCAGGTCGATGTTCCGCCGGAGCGTCGCTTCCTCGGCATGGACGGCTACAAGAAGGCGATTGACTGTCTGGGCGAGGGAGGCTTGGTATTGCTGGCCACTCCGCCGGCGTTCCGACCGATCCATGTCGAATATGCGGTGGAGACGGGCCGCCACGTGTTCATGGAGAAGTCGTTCGCGGTCGACGCCCCGGGAATCCGCCGCGTTTTGGCAGCCGGAGAGAAGGCAAAGCAGAAGAACCTCAAGATCGCCGGCGGCCTCATGTCGCGTCATTACGCGCCGCTGGAAGAAGCGGTCCGGCGGATCCACGAGGGAGCAATCGGCGATGTGATCACCTGCTGGGCCTACCGCGAGCACGGGCCGGTCGGATTTTCGCCGAAGGCGGAAGGGATGAACGACCTTGCCCATCAGATCCGCAACTACTCCTGCTTCACCTGGCTCAACGGCAGCTTTCTGTTGGACTGGCTGATTCACAACCTCGACGTGTGCTGTTGGGTCAAGGACGCCTGGCCCGTCTCGGCGCAGGGACAAGGCGGACGGCAGGTCCGCGACCAGCCGGACCAGTTATTCGATCATTACGCGGTGGAGTACACGTTCCCCGACGGCACCCGGCTCTTCGCCCAGGGCCGGCATATGGCCAACTGCTGGGGCTTCTTCGGCGACGTGATCCACGGGGCGACCGGCTCGGCCGTGCTCGGCGAAGGGATCGTCAAGCCGCGCCTGTACAAGGGGCACGACCAGTCCGACAAGTCCGTTGGCAACATCATCTGGCAGCATGAAGGCGAGGCGACCAACCAGTACCAGGTGGAGCACGACCTGCTGTTCGACGCCATCCGCCAGGACAAGCCCTATAATGAAACCGAGCGCTGCGCTTTCGCCGCCATGACCGGCATCCTCGGCCGCATGGCCGCCGAGTCGGGAGCGATGGTGACCTGGGACGAGGCGATGGCCTCGAACCTCCAGTTGGCGCCGGGTCTGGACGGGTTCACGATGGATTCGCCCGCACCGGTCCAGCCCGATGCGGAGGGCCGCTATGCGGTCGCTATGCCAGGGTTCACCAAGGCGGTGTGATTACCAGTCGTCGCGGCTAGAGAGAACGGGCCAGGCATGAAAGACGTGGCGGCGACCGCGCGGAAGATCCTCGACAACGTGGAGAAAGTGATCGTCGGCAAGAGGCGGCAGGTCATTCTTTCGCTGGTCTCGTGGCTCTGCGAAGGGCACATCCTGCTGGAAGACGTGCCGGGCGTGGCCAAGACGATGCTCGCCCGGGCGCTGGCCCGCACCGTCGGTTGCACGTTCAAACGCGTGCAGTGTACGCCCGACCTGCTGCCGACCGACGTGACCGGCGCCTCGATCTTCAACCAGAAAACGGCGGAATTCGAGTTCCGCCCCGGCCCGATCTTCGCCCAGATCGTGCTGGCCGACGAGATCAACCGCGCCACTCCGCGGACGCAGTCGGCGCTGTTGGAAGCGATGGCCGAGGGACGGGTGACGGTCGACGGCGTCACGCACGAACTGGCGCCGCCGTTTCTGGTCGTCGCTACCCAGAACCCGATCGATCACGAAGGAACCTTCCCGCTTCCCGAGGCTCAACTCGACCGGTTCCTCATGCGGTTCAGCATCGGTTACCCCAGCGCGGAGGACGAACTGAAGATGCTGGAGATCCTGGAGCGGGAGCACCCCGTGAATCGCGTCCAGCCGGTCGTTTCCGCGGAAGAACTCGTCGCCGCCCAGCAGGCCGTCCGCGAGGTCCACGTCGATCCCAAGATCCGCCGCTATATCGTGCAGATCGTACAGGGAACACGGGAATCGGATGAGCTTGCCTTGGGCGCCAGCCCGCGGGCTTCGATCGCTCTGTTTCGCACGTCGCAGGCGTTGGCCGCGGTGGGCGGTCGCAATTTCGTTCAACCGGACGATGTGAAGCGGGTGGCGGCACCGGTCCTCACTCACCGCATGATCCTCAAGCCCGAGGCGCGCCTGCGTAAGGTCACCGCGGCTTCGGTGGTCGAGGAGATCGTCGAAGAGGTGCCGGTCCCGATGCTGCCCGAAGTGACGAACTGGCGATGAGTTCTCCCGATGTGCATGCCGGCAAGTGGCTGCTCGGCACTCTGGTGCTGTTGGCCGTTTCCCTCTCGCTCGATCTGGGATTGTTGGCCTACGCGACGTACGCGTTGTTGGGAGCGATGTTGACCAGCCGCCTGCTCAGTCGCGTTTGGGCGGAAAGCCTTTCGGCAACGCGAGAATGTAGCCGCGTTTCGGCGTCGATCGGCGACAACGTGGCGGTGGTCATCGAATTGAACAACCGCAGCCGCATCCCGGTGGTATGGGCACTGGTGGAGGATCATCTCTCGCGGCACGCGTTGGCCTTCCGGCCCCCGAAGCTGGACGTGGCCGGCAGCCGGATCCAGTTGGTGAGCCTCAAGGGCCTCGGCCGCCAAACGCTCCTCTACCAACTGAAGTGCGAGGGCCGCGGCTTCTTCCAGATCGGCCCGCTGGTGCTGGAGACCGGCGACTTGTTCGGCCTGCACCGTCGCTATCGCCTGCTGACAGAGCCGCATTTCCTGCTGGTCTACCCGAAGGTCGTGCTGCTGGAGGATTTTGACATTGCCTCGCGGCGACCGATCGGCGAGATACGCCTGACGCACCGGCTCTATGAAGATCCGACACGAATCGCCGGCGCGCGGCCGTACGAACGGGGCGATCCGTTGAATCGCATCCACTGGCGGGCCACCGCCCGGGCCTCGGCGCTGCACAGCAAAATCTATGAACCGACCACGATCGCCGGCGCCACCATCCTGCTGGAATTCAACCGTGACGGCTTCGACCCGCAGCACGAGCCGTATCGATCCGAATTGGCGGTGACGGCCGCGGCATCGCTGGCCAACGCCTTGTACGAGATGGGACAACAAGTCGGACTGGTGACCAATGGCCGCGACGCCGCCGACCGAATTCGCCAGGAGGGCTGGGAGGTGGATTTCCGCACGCGCCGCGCCGCCCGCACCGCTGCCGCCGCCACCGAGAGCGAGCAATACCGGCTGCAACCGATGGTCGTGGAAACGCGGCGCGGGCCGGAGCAATTGATGCGGATTCTGGAGACGTTGGCGCGGGTGGAATTGAGCACGGGCCTGAGGTTCGCGGAACTGGTGACCGAGACGGCCGGCCGCCTGCCTCGCGACGCCACCGTGCTGGCGATCCTGCCGTCGGTAACGGCGGAAACGGCCGTCGTTCTCGGCGGCCTTCGCCGCCGTGGTTTCGCGGTCACCGCGATCGTCGTCGCTTACCATATCCACGAGTACGAGCAACTCGCGGGTCCGCTGGCCGGCGAAGGAATCGAAGTGCGGCACCTGAAGGATCAGGACGACATCGCCAACGTCTGCCGGCGATGTACGTCAGGCTTTCCAGCCTGACTGTAACGGATAGTCCGGCTGGAAAGCCCGACGTACTTTCTTACCGATCACGCGTGTTTCTCGGGATCGCTGTGCGGAAAGGGCTGCGGGAAAGAGGGTATCGGCACCGCCAGCGGCTCGTCGGTGCCGGCCACGTCCGAGCGGGATTCCAAGAGAATCAACGCCAACAAGCCGCTCAAGACGATGCCCGCACCGACGAACTGAAGCGCGCCGAAATGCAATCCGAAAAAGGGCCACTCAATCACGGCCACGAAGAGCGGCGCCGTGAGCATAAAGGTCCGCAGCTTCCAGACGGGCATGCGATGCAAGGCGGCATAATAGAGCGGCAGGGAGACGGCCGCCGTAACTCCCAAGGCGGCGATCCACGCCCAGGCCGTCGGGCTTGTGAGCAGTGGACTCGCTTCGGTTATCTCCGAGTTCCAAACGGCCAGTGCCACGAAACCGATCGTGCTCAGCCCGTGGTTGTAGAGCGAGACGGTCTCGGCGTCGATGCTGCGAAGGATATGCCGGATAAGAAAGGCATTGACGGCCAATCCGAACGCCGCGCCGATCACCATCACGTCGCCGATCACCTGTGGGCTCCAGGAGAAGTCGTGGACACCTACCAGCAGAACCAAACCGACGAGCATGACGGGCAACAGCGCCAACTGCCAGAGCTTGATTCGCTCGAGCCCCAGCGCGGCGCCGAGCAACACGACAAAGAGCAGGTCGAGCCGGAAGAGCATGGCGAGATTCGTGGCGCTGGTGAATTTCAAGGCGGTGAACGAAAGGGCGTTGACGCCGACGGAAACAACGCCCATCACCAACAGCCACCAGGTCGTTGACACCGGAAGGGGTCGGCACCGCCACTGTCGGCAAACACGACAGTCATTCGCGGAGCCTAATCCCCTCATCGCCGGAGTCGTCGCCACCTGGCTCACGGCCTAGGGCTCCACTATAATCCCTTTGGTGATCCCTCAGCATCGGCGAAGAAATACTTGACAATGAACCTGATCGACGTTCTTCAAAGTTGCCGCCTTTTCTCACAGGTCCATACGGCCGGGTTTCAGCGACTGGTGACGATGGGAAGGCTTGTGAAATTCGAGAAAGGCGAGAGCATTTTTCGTGATGGGCAACCGTGTCCGGGGGTCTACGTCGTCGGCAACGGACTGGTACGGGTTTTCAAAGTGGGGCCGGGGGGAAAGGAGCACGTGCTGCACATCGTCGGGCCCGGTGAAACCTTTGCGGAAGTCGCGGCCGTCGGCGGTCTACCCTGCCCGGCCCACGCCGAGGCGATCGCCGCGACCACCTGCGCCATGCTGCCGTTGGAGCCGTTTCGCCAGCTCATGCACCAAGACCACCAATTCTGCCTGGACATGATGGCCGGACTGACGGTGTGGGTTCGGCACCTGGTGGCGCTGATGGAGGATCTTGTCTTGCGCGACGCGACGGGCCGCCTGGCCCGCTACCTGCTCGACGCTGATCCGGGCACTGGGGGACTGATCGAACTACCGACCTTGAAGCGGCACGTGGCCAGCCACTTGAATCTGACCAGCGAGACCTTTTCCCGCACGATCCGCCGACTGCACGAAGCCGGCCTCATTGATCAGCCCGATAGTATTCGGATCCAACTTGTCGATCGAGATGGACTGCGCCGAGCGGCAGAAGGAAATATGCCGCGGGTCGGAGACGAATCTTAGAACCTATCCCAAAACCGCGTCGGGCGCTGGAGGATCTCGTTCATCAGGATCGCCTGGCGCATACGAACGGGGTCGCCGATCATCGCGGCCAGGCCAGCGGCGGTGGTCTGCGGATGCGGTTCGTGGGTTTGGACGTGGGTCTGGCCGTGCGTGAGCTGGCCCACCTGATGGTCGAA
Organism: Rhodopirellula sp.; assembly: GCA_012728855.1. Classification (GTDB taxonomy): domain Bacteria; phylum Planctomycetota; class Planctomycetia; order Pirellulales; family Thermoguttaceae; genus JABWBD01. The sequence continues at coordinate 36,727 of JAAYEH010000022.1, forward strand.
CACGTTGTGGATATGTTGCGACATGCGCTCGTCGGACAGATCGATGTCGCGTCCAAGCTGGCGTACCACTTGGGTTGCTTCCCGGGCCCGCAGAGACGGCAGCCGGCTCGTCGCGGGAGAACTCGCCACTTCCACCAACTCGACTTCCACGGGTTCCTCAATCGGCGGCTTCGGCGGCCGCGGCCGTTGAGCCTCGCGCAGGGGGCGCTGGGGCGGAGGCGGGGCCGGTCGCCCGGCAGGTTCGGCGGCGCCGCGTCGATCGGCGGCCCGGCGGAGGAACTCGCCGATTTCGTCCTTGAGCGGATCTTGCCCCGCCGCGGCGCGAGGCCGTGGCGGTTGCCCCGGGCGAGGCACCGGCGCCGGAGCTTGGCGCCGCTGCGCCTTCTCCTGCTGTTCCTTCCATTTCGCGGCGATCTGTCCGATGACACTGATCACAATGAACAACACAAAGACCAGGACGCCGATCAAATCTTCGATGCCGGCCAAGAGTGGAATCAAGGCGATCATGCCGCGGATCCTCCCCGACTGGGTACGACGGTCGGCCGCGCGATCGCCGTTCGCATGTCCGTATCGGCTTGAACGTTGCGTAGCTTGTAGTAGTCGATGATCCCCAGCGTCCCCTCGCGAAACGCCTGCGCCATCGCCTTGGGCACTTCGGCTTCCGCTTCGATCAGCTTGGCGCGGTTCTCTTCGATCTTGGCGGCGTTTTCCTGCTCCGCGGCCACGGCCATCGCGCGGCGGCTTTCCGCGGCTGCCTGGGCGACCCGCATGTCGGCCTCGGCCTGATCGGCTTGCAGACGGGCGCCGATGTTGTCGCCCACGTCGATGTCGGCGATGTCGATCGACACGATTTCGAAGGCTGTTTGCGAGTCGAGACGCCGGGCGAGAACCGTCTTGGAAATGCGGTCGGGGTTTTCAAGCACCTCACCATGCGTGCTCGCCGAGCCGATGGCGCTGACGATGCCCTCGCCGACGCGTGCCACGATCGTCTCCTCCGTGGCGCCGCCGATCAACTGCTGCAAGTTGGCGCGGACCGTCACCCGCGCACGAACCTTCAACTGAATGCCGTTCTGGGCCACGCCGTCCAATGAGTCTTTGCCGGCGCCTCGCATCGGACAGTCGATCACTTTCGGATAAACGCTCGTCTGAACCGCTTCCAGCACGTTGCGGCCGGCAAGGTCGATCGCCGTGGCCAGTTTGAAATCGAGATCAAGCTTCGCTTTTTCGGCGGCAATCAGTGCCCGAACCACCAGCGGAACATTGCCGCCGGCCAGATAATGGGCTTCCAGGGCCCTTGGTGTGACCCCCTCGGCATCTCCCAGACCGGCTTGCGAGGCCATGATCTTGCTGCGGACGATCACTTGCGCGTTGACTTTGCGGAACGTCATTCCCAAGAGATCGAGAATGCCGATTCCCGCTCCGGTCGTTTTCGACTGAATCCAGAGGCGGAAGTAGCGGGTGAAGACGGCCAGCACGACCACGCCGAAGACCATCACGGCGAAAATGGCGATAATGGTGAGGATTTCCCCGGGATTCTGAGCAAACAGTGGCATCGTGCGGTCCCTCGATAGGAAATGGCAGTGATTGGAGCCTGTGTGTAGCGAAGACCGGAAACGCCTTCGCTGCCACCGGTTTAGCGGTCCAAAGGGCAAATGTCAAGCAGAGGAGTCCTGAAAGGGGTCTCCGCCGATGGAATCGATCGGACGCGCCAGCGGATCGGCGTCGGTCTGCGAAGGCGTTGCTTCGTCGATCGAGTGGACCAGCACGCGGTTGCCTTGGACCTCGGCGATCCGCACCTTCTGGCCAGGCTCGATGGGAGGGCCGTCGCTGACGGCATCGATCGTGCGACCGTCGACCGTGATCACCCCGCTGGGCAGCATTTTGCTCTTGGCACGGCCGACGCGCCCGATGAGGGCTTTGAGGTGCCGGCGTTTCGGGCTATCCGGCAGGACGTCGTCGCTGTCGGGGGTGGTCAGAAGGACTCTGCGGCCGATGGGAGTGTGCGGCCAGTATTGCAGCGCGAGGATCACGATCATGGGCATCCCTACAATGGTGGTCCCCAACACCGCCAGTCCAGTCACCGGCCCGGCCATGAACCCAGTGATCACGGAGCCCACCAGCGAGCAAAAGGCCAGGAAGCCCAAGATGCCGCCCGAGGGGATGAACACTTCGAGAACGACCATCCCCAGCCCCAACAAGAGCAACAAGACCGCCCACGTCCAAAACTCCACGGGTCACCTCAACCATTTGTCAGCTCATCGATGGATCGGACCAGGATGCGGTTTCCCTGGACTTCCACGATTTCGATTTCGGTCTCGCGCGGAATCACCTCGCTCGATTCGGCGATCACGTCCAGCAACCGGTTGTCGATCATGGCCTTGCCGCTGGGGACAAGAGGGGTGGTAGTGATTCCTCGGCAGCCGACCAGTTCGTGGTCGTAATCGACCAGCGACTCTCGGCGGCTGATCGCCTCCATCTCGTCGTCGGAAGGCGGCGCCAGCATGACGCCCCCGAACATCGACGCCTGCGGCAACCAACGGTTCAAGAACACTGCCAGTACGAACGTTCCCACCATGACTCCCGCGATCATCAACAGCGAACGCTGGAAGGTGGCGAACTGGTATTCATTGCGAGGAAAGACGAACGTCTGGCTCGCCAGGATGAGCGATACGATGACCAGCAGTCCTCCGCCCAGGCCGAAGACGCCAAAGCCTGGCAGCACGAATACCTCCAGCAGCAGAAAACAGACGCCGGCGACGAAGAGCATAGCCTCCAGCCACCCGGCGGTTCCTCCCAGAAAACGACTCCAGAAGAACAGCAAGAAGCAGACAATCGCGACGAACCCGCCCAAGCCGATCCCGGGCATCTGCAATTCCGCGTAGAGGGCCACAAAACCGATAACCAGCAAAAACATCGCGAGTCCGGGGGAAGCCAACGCGGTGATGAGGAAATCGGCCCAGCCCGGAGCGAGAAGGTCCGGATCGTTTTCCAGGCCATAGATCTGCTTGAACTGCGAGAAGCTCTCCACCAAATGCTCAGCCAATCGGAAATCGATCGCCTCCGAGCCTTGGACCGAAAAGGGCTTGCCGGGGTTGGTAATCCGCTTTCCCTTGGTCCACGTTTGGTGGTCGTCCTGTTCTTGCAGTTCCTCTTCGGAAAAAAAACCGATTTCGCCCGCCGGATGCGTGCATCGGAAAACCTCCAATTCGGGATCGACCATGGCGGCGACAAGCGACCAGGATCGCGATGTCCGCGGAGCGATTTCTTCCCGGATCGTTTGGCGGACTCCGGCGAGTTGATCGGCGTCGAAATTGCCGTCCCCCGCACCGCCCAAGACCGACCCCGCTTCCATCACCACCTGATCGCAAGCCAGTGCAATCAATGCGGCGTCGGATCGTGCCTCGTTCGGGATGTAGGCCACCGAGCGGACTTGGCTGGGGTCGAGGTCTGCCAGAAACGTGGCCATGCGAACGCTGTCGATCGGGGAACCACCCGCGCTGTCGAGCCACAGGCAGATGAAGTTGATCTCGCGACGGCTGACGGCATCGCGAATCATCCGTTGGGCCTGATTGACCATTTCCGAACCGACCGGCCCCTTGATGTCGATCCGCACGGCCCGCCAGTCGCCGCTGAGCGACGGATCCTCCTGCAAGTCCTCCGGAGGCAGTCCGAGAGCCTTGGCCACCTCGATTCGGCTGTCGGCCAAATAGGTGACAAAGTCCAACTCCCGCGCTTCGCGTCCCGACAACACACCGGGCTGTCCGGCGGCGAACAACGGCTTTTCGTCGATCTTCACCGTGCGGCGTTTCCGCAGATCTTCGAGTCCCTCCCGCGTCGCATACTCCCGGCTGATCTCGGTCTCGACCTTCCAGATCTCTTGCGCGGGATCGAGCAGCCCGAGGGCCACTTCGGCGGGAATGGTCTTTCGGCGGCCGGCGATTTCCTTGTAGGCGGCATGCATCGGCGGCGTGATGCTGCGGCTATCCACGCCGGCGTTGCCGATCTCCGCATCCGGCGCCATGATGATCTCGTCGCAGGCCAGGGCCACCAGAACCGCATGACCTTGGATCGACTGAGGCAAGAAAGCCACCGTCGTCGCCTGGTTGAGCTGCTCGCCGGAGAGGAAATTGGCCACTTCGTAGGACGGACCGAACTGGCTGCCCCGCCCAAACTCATCCTGATTGGCTCGCACCTCGAACTCGAACACCAGCACGGGCCGCTTGCCTTCCGACTGGGCTTGTTCGAGGGCGCGGCGAACCGCACGAACGACGCCATCGGTGGATCTGCCGGTGATCGGAAGACTGAGGGGGATCAATCGGCCGGCCCGCTTCTCCGGCCCGGCGCCCGGCTCGTTCCGGGCAAGAGCCGGCTCGGATCCGCCCCACAGGGGGGCCAGCAAGGCAGCGTGGAGAATCAGTGCCAGTGAAGTCCCGGGCCGAACTCTCCTCGATCTCCCATCAGCATAAGCCATTACACCCACGTCCCGGCGTTCGTCAAAACCGCCATGAAGCGCATACCCCATTTGGTTTTCAGGGCAACCGAATTATAGCGCGTTGGCCAAGGAAACGTCAATTCACCGGCCTGAAGAGTATTCGCGACCAAAACGCCCGCATTGAGATGCCCGTGTGAAGCAGACGGGCTGGGGATCGCACTGAGAACGATCTTCCGAAGGGTGCCGCTGCGCGCAAACCGAGGTGGCTGGGCTGAGTGTCGTGGGATCCCGGGGCGTTGGGTACGGGGACGCCTCTCCGCTCAACGGGCAGCCACCGGTCGGTTTGCGAGCATGGTTCCGATTCAGCGCCGCCGAGCTTCCGCGGCCGCCGGCGCCTCTTCAACAACGTGCTTCCAGTCCAGGCCGGGAAGCCTGGCAACGAACGGATCTCCCTTGAGAAATCCAAACAGGTTTTTCTGATTGACCTGGATACCCTTGAACTCGTAAACCTTGCGCTGCTTGCCGCCCGGCTCCCAAATTTGCACGGCGGTTGGCTGCATGCCGCCGACGGAAAGGATCACGTCGGCGCTCTGGAAGTTGGCCGCGTCCTGCTGAAATCGAGGGTAAGCCTCCAACCAGACCTCCTTCCCGTTCTTGTCGGGGGGAGTAGTGATCCTCATGAAGTATCGCTGTTTGAGCTTTTCAGCATTTGCCCCGAAAAGGAACGGAAGCGGCCCGTCGGAGATTGCCTTGCCGTGCAACTCCGGCGGAAGTCGGTGCTCGACCAACTGCTTGCTCTGGAAGTTGTACTCGAAAATCGCTTTGCCATCGCAAATCCAATGCTCTGGCCGCGGACCTTCGACCCTGAACATACCCTTATCCGGGGCCGAGTACATCAGGTGCCCCTGATCGACGATGGGCTTCGTCGGATCGCCGAACGCCGCATCGTAGGTGAATCGATGGAAGTCGCTCTCGAAGGTCTTCACCTGGTTGCTGGCCTGTTCCCAAACCTTTAGTGCCCGATTCAGCTCGGCATTTTCATGGGGGGTTAGCTGAAAGCGGGCTGGGACTTGCTGCGGTGGGGCGGTTTGCTGAGAAGGGCGATTCTGCGTAGACGCATATGGCTGCGGGCTGGGTCTGCCCTGCGGGGCCGTTTGCGCCGAGACCCGCGCCGCCGAAATGAGCACGACGACACTGACAAGAATATTAGTCCGCTGCCACATAAAAACTCCCCCTTGGGTAGTAGTCGACTGTGCCGAGGGTGGGTCCGGGGGCGGCATGGCACGTCCAGCCGTACGAGGCCACCTTATAGCGCTGGAATTCTAGCACGAAGCCGCTTTCGGCCCCAAGGGCGATTCTTGGGTTCAGCAGCCCGGGGGCGCACCTTGCACTTCGCGCGGTGACGGACTTTGTGTTATCAAGAGGGGGGTAAGTCTGGGCCGTGGGATTCGGCTCATTGAGAAGATACGCAATGGAGGAGGCCAGGGATGGCAACCATCA
>JAAYEH010000230.1 GCA_012728855.1 Rhodopirellula sp.
CAGCGCAGTACGGCGTTCGGCGAACCTTTCGCAAAGGACCGGACAATCCGGCGCTCGCGTCTTGACAATCTCTCCCATACCTGTTGAACTCTCTTCCACAATTCCATCAGGGACTCCTTTCACTGGCGTGTGAGGCCAAACGACGTAAGTGATTGCGAGTCCCTGTTTTACCTCAGCCTCCCAGAATCGCGCAAGTCTATTTAGAGAGCCGGGTGCTGCGCGGCGGGGCGTACTGCGACTCCGCCGGGCGCGTGCGCTGCGCCGCCAGGGCGAGTGATTTGCCCCACCAGCGGCGCGGCTCCATTGGTTTTCGTGTGGCAAGGAGCTATCCGTAGAACTGCGAAGGGAAGGGAGGAAGCAGGAAGGTCTCACGCAAAGACGCAAAGTCGCAAAGCAGAAAGAGGAAAGAAACCCGGCGTCCAATGCTCGGCTACGGTGCTCGTCGACCTCTTTCGTCCGTTCGTTCTCAGCCTTTTCCTTTGCGCCTTTGCATGAGGCTTGCTGTCTCTCTGAGTGCCGTCCTGAAACTCCGCACAAGTCCTTAAGACATCATTGCATCCAGCTTCTTCGCACTGAGAAACAGGCGGTAGGGATGACCGGGGACTTCTTCGAAATCCCAATGCCGATAGAATGCCTTGGCGGCATCATTGATACAGTCGAGAATGACTGCAACGAAAGCGAACGTCCGCCCAGCCTCCCAGCAGTCGCGCAATGCCTGTGCCAGGAGAAGCTGCCCAAGGCCACGGCCTTGGTACGAGGTCGCCACTCCCAGCCAGGCTAGCACGGCAACCGGCAATCTGCGGCGCGGCAACCCTTTTGCCATCTGACCAGGCAGTTCACCGAAATCCACTTGGCCTGTCGCCAGAGTATAATAGCCGGCGACCTCCCGATTCTCGTCGAGCAGAAGTTTCGTCACCGAAAGGTGCTTCGTCTGGTGCTGCAATGCCAGCGTGGCGAGCCACTCATCGACTTTGCCCTCGCCGGATTGAAAGCGGCGTCGGGAATGCTCCCTGCGAAGGCGTTCCAACTGGAACCCCTCAGGAAACCGAACGCCGGTCACGACTCGCCCCGCATCAGCGCGCCAAGACGGCGCTGAGCGTCCGTGAGTCCGGCCGGTTCGTTCAGAGCTTGCCAGAAGGCCAGTTGCTCTTCGGGAGTCAAGGCAAGAACCTGTTCGCGAGCCGCTTCCACTTCGCGGCGCGCCTGGCCCACGGTCACGGTGCGGACGTAGTCGCTGACACTGACTTGTCGCAGTTGGGCCGCTCGCGAAAGATACTCTTTACTCCGGCGGTCCAAGCGGACCATGAGCGAACTTGAAATCGCAGGTTTCTTCCTTGTCCGCGACGCATTGGATCTTTGCACGGCCAATTCCTCCTCAGGCTTAATTGTACTGCAATGTGCAGTACAGTCAAGCCTCCCTTCCGGAACTGCCCCGGCCGAGCGGGTTGGCGCCGGCTTGGCCTCAATAATCGTCCATCAGCAATTCCCCGTCGGCCCGATCGGCCAGTTGCTGGAGGAGGGCCGGTTCGATCGTCTCAGAGACAAACCGCACACTACCGTCGCCGAAGGCGAAGTTGGCGCCGCCCGGGTGAAAGCTCTCGAACCCGCCGACATGGAGCGGCCCGCGATCCACCGGCGGTTCGGGGGCAGGCCGCCGACCGCGGCGAGGCGCCCTCTCCTCGTTGATCGGTGTGCCCGTGTTGCGGAGCGTGGTCCGCGTGCCCGACATCCATCCCAAGGTATCCTGGTCGTCGACTTCCTTCTCGCCGATAAAGATCGTGTGCGAGGCGCCGTCGGTGATATCCTCGTAATGAATCGCGCTGTTGAGGAAGAAGATGCCGTGGTTATCCTTGTCGATCGGCTCTTCGAGGTGATTGTGGCAGGCGGCGTAGCTGCTGAATCCCAATTCTCGTTGGCCTACCGGACTGGAATGACAATGGAGCGTGGCCATGCGGACTTTTCTGACCTGTTCGTTGTTTTCGTGGTACACGCCGACATTGAAATCGATGTGGCGGTAGGTGACGAATTGCTCCATGTACGGCAGCGTCTGTGAAATCCAGTTGTAGTGGTAGCCCTGAGGAAGGCTTTCGATCGGTCCCGTATCGTTGATGGTGCCCGGAGGATAGACCCGGTGCGCCATGTCGTAGTTTTGCACGGCGAGAATGATCTGGGTGAGATTGTTGACGCACTGGGTCCGCCGCGCCGCTTCCCGGGCGGCCTGGACCGCGGGCAACAACAACGCGATCAGGATCCCGATGATCGCAATCACCACCAACAATTCGACCAGGGTAAACGCTCGGTAGGATTGGTGTCGCATGACGGGCCTCCGGAGATAGGGCTTAGATCTTAGACCTTAGATCTTAGTACTTGGTTGTTGGTTGACATGGAATGGGAGCGTTCGCCGGTAGATGGTCCGCCGGATGGGATCGTCGGGAAAACGCGATTCCACGCGGATTTCAGCGGCTTGGGAGGATTCGTCGGCCTTGGTTACTTCAATAGTCACCCTGGCTGGCCGCGCCGCGCCGAGTACGTCGGCGGGAATCACCCACTCCTCCCCGTGATAGTCCGGAGACTTCGCCAACCGCTGGACGGCGCGCTGTACGCCTGCCTCGGCAAGCCAGAAACTCTGTTGCTGCTGACCGGCGACTTGCGCCTGACGGTGATGCAGGAGAACCTTCTTGATTAGCGCCAGTCCCAACAGACTTGCGACCAGCAGGCCCGCCAGTACCATCGCCAGGATGGCTCCGCGACGAGCACGATCACCGCCCCCGCGCGCAGGCCGTTGGCCGTTGCGGTTAAACGATTTTGGTTGCGGCCGCGCGGCCGGGTTGGGGAGAGTATCTCCGGACATGGATCGCCTCATTCTTGGGTCAGTCGGGACTGTGACCGCAGCAGGCCTACCGCCGCGTCCACGCGAACGGCGACGACGGGCGGGCTGCCGGAAACGGCGGGCCGTGGGGCCAAGAGTAAAGACACGATTGCCGGCGGCCGTTCGGGCTCGAGTTGCCAGCGGGGCGCGAACCACCTGGGCAGGCGGTACGTCTCGCGATGCCGAGCCTCGGCGCCGCGGCGAACCGTTCGGTCGATCCGGCGCGGCTGCAATACGTAGTGAACGGTCCGCTCATCGGGGAGAACCAACGATAGCGTTTGGGAATCTGTTTTCGTCTTGACGGAGTCCTCCATCTCGACCGAGAGAGCCTGATGGGCGTCGGCGCGGAACTGAATCGCAAATCTTCCCAGTTCCAACTCCATGCTCAATTCATCCTGGACGCTCCGGGTCGAGCGATACATCTGGTGCAGCGAGACGGCCACGGCGGTAAACGTCGTCGTGACCAGAGTCATGGCGGCGAGGGTTTCGATCAGGGAATAGCCGCGGCGCGCTCTCATGGTCGGCTCTCTCCGTTGCGGAATTTCCAGCCGATCAGCCGCACGGGCTCGCCACGGCTTCCTGAAGGACGCCGCCAATCGATGCGGATGCTGATCCGGCGGGTATCGTCGTCCTCATCGGCAACCTCGACGTGGAGTTTCCCTCCCGGTAAGCACTGCCGCGATTCCTCGGAGAGCCCGAGCGAAGCCAAGTGCTGGGGCGTCGTTTCGCCCCACGGCCGCCTGGCCAACTCTTCCATGCGATTGCCCGCCTCGCGGTGGGCGGCGGTGACCTGTTTCATCGAGCGCCGCTGTTGCGCCACCGTGGCGAGCATCTGGGCCACGCCGACCGCCAGAGTCAGAGACAAGGCCAGGGCCATCATCGCCTCTTTGAGAATGAAACCGCCAGGTGGAATGGAGCTTTTCATGTCAAGTTCTGAATCAAGCTGAGCAAGGGAACCAACATCGCCGTTGCCGCGAAAAGCACGGTAAGGCCAAATGCCAGCACCGCCGCCGGAACTGCCACGTTGATCACCTTGCGAAGGCGATACGTCAAGCGCCGCGCGGCGCTGTGCCCCATCTCTTCCAGGGCCCAGTCGAGATTACCGGCCCGCTGGGCGGAGCGAAACAGCGCGGCTTCCGCTTTGGCAATCAGCCCGGCCCGCTGCAAACTGTCGGTCCAGTCCGATCCCTGGTCGATCCGCTTCACGGCCCGCTCCAAGCGATGTCTCAGCCGCTTGCCTGCAACATAACCGGAAAGCAACCGCATCATGTCCGCCAGGGAACGATTCTGCCGTACGGCCACCGCCAGCCATCGCAAGACGATGGCGCGGTCTGCCTGCTGCCAAAGCGGGGTCAATCCGGGCAACCAGCGCGCCGACGATCCCGTATAGAATGAAAGACTCCGCACCAGCACAATCAGCAGCAGCAACAACGCCGGCAGGACGAACATCCAGTAGTTGACGAAAACATGAGTAAACGTGATGAACCACCGCGTGTACAGCGGCAGCGTGGCGCCGAAGTCGTCGAAGATCTTCTGGTAGACTGGAACGATTTTCAGCACCAGAAACCCGTTCAGCATGAAGCTGAACAACACCAGGAACCCGAGATAGAACAACTTCTCGGCCGCGGACCGGAGGACTGCGTCCGATTCATCGCTTTGAGCGAGCATCTGGCGGAGCGCGCCGCCCAGGTCGTTCGTCTGTTGTCCCAGTTCCGCGGTGAGCAGGACCGCGGGCGGAAAAGGGAGTCGCGACCGCCGCAGGGCCGGCGCCAGCGGCAGTCCGGCCTCCAGGTACTCGGCGAGATCCAGGGCGCGGCTGCCGATCGCGTCGTGCCGCTCTTCGGCGAAGGCGCGGGCCGCGGTCTCCAGCGGAATTCCCCGCTCTGCGGCCATCATCAGCGCCCAGAGGAGCGATCGCCGCTCGATCGCCTGATAGCGGTAGTAGAGAGAGATCAGGATCACGGCGGTGATGATCCAGCCCACCACCGCGAAAAACGGCGTTACCGCCGCGAAGATGCCCAGCAACAACACGGTCCAGCCGACTGCCGACATGGCTTTCGCCCGCCAGCGGGGCGCGGCGGCCCGGCCGTAGATCTGCAACCGTGACTGCACCCACAGGATCGCCACGCCCGTAGCCACGGCCGCCAGGGGAACCAGCACGATGAGGATATCTCGAAGCGTGGAATTCATCGTCAGGTGAGATTCTGTACTAGGGAAATCATCGGCAGGAACAACGCGGCGACGACCAGGACCACGCCGCAGGCGATGGCGATGAACAACAGCGGCGGCACGGCCATTTGTAGCCAGAGCGACCGCATGCGCACCCGCTCCTTGAGCATCTCCCGACCCAAATCGAGCGAATCGGCCAGCGCACCGGCTTCTTCACCCCAACGAACCATCGGAATCAGTGTGGCGGGGATCTCGCGCGACGACGACATCATCTGCGACAGACTCCGTCCCCTGGCAATCCCGTCGGCCAGCCATCGCGAGATCTGAGCGACGTTGGCGTTGGACACGCCGTCGGCCGCCAACCGCAACGCCTCCAAGAGGTTGACCTGGTTGCGAACCAATACCCGCACCAGGCCGATCCATTCCACTAACCCTAAGTGATGCCATAGCGGCCCCAGCACCGGCATCGAGGCGAGCCACCGTTGCCGCGCCACCGGATCGACGCGCCAACGAACGAAGAGAACCAATAGCAGCGCGACCAGCAACAGCGCCGGAAGGAGCCAGACCCCGATTCGCCGCCAGGTGAAGACCGCTTGCGTCAAGACGGGCCAGTCCATCCCAAAGTCGCTGAAGATCTGTTCGAAGCCACCTGCAACAAAGACAAGGATGAATAAGAACAGGACTGCGGCCAGGCAGGCGACCATCAGCGGGTAGGCCAGTCCTCTCCAGATATTGCGACGCAACACGCCGATCGCCTGGCAGTGATCCACCAGTTCGGAAAGGGCGGGGCCCAGTTGGCCGCTCCGCGCCGCGGCGCGGATCAGGCCGCTCATGTAGCGAGGCAGGAATCCGTCGGACGACCCCAGCACGTCGTCCAGTGACCGGCCCTCTTCGAGTTGGCCGGCCAGGAACCGCAGCGCGCTAGCCAGTCGTGGGTTGTCGCTTTCCTCCGCAGCGGCGCGAAGGCCGGGCGAGAGCGGTATGGCGGCGTTGCTTACTTCAGCCACACGCTGGGCGAACCGCTGCGCCTCGTCCACGCTGAGCGGCCGCCCGGGCGCCTCCGGCGAAACGCCTTCCGCCTCGATCACCTCCAAGACTCGTAGCCCGCGCTGCTCCAATCGCCGGCGCGCCTCGCCGACGCTCTCCGCCTCGACGTGCCCATCGACGGGTCGCCCTTGGAAATCCTCGGCAGTGTAGCGGTAAGTTGCCATTATCCCACCGGCCACGTCAAATGGTAAAGCAGTCTCGCGATCGGCAAAAAGACCGTCAATCCGCAAACGAGTGTGGCAGTTCCTCCGACGACCACCGTGACCGCGATCGGCAGATAGATGGCCGTCCAGGTGGCCGCGCGCTCCGCCCGCTCGCGGTAGACGGCGGCACTGCGTCGCAAGGCATCGCTCAATTCGGGTTGCCGACTACCGGTCAAGAGGAGCCAGCCCAACAGCGGCGGGAAACCCTTGGGCAGATCTTCGCGGCTTGCCAGGACGTCGCCGCGCTGGATTCGCTCGGCGATTTCTCGCGCGGCGCGAGTCATGGCGCGGTCGCCGCCGGCTTCCGCCGCCAGCACGACCGACTGCTGCAAGGGAGCCTGTTCTTGGATCAACAGCGCCAGCACTTCGGCAAAGGTGGCCATGCGGCCGTTGTGGAGCGTTCGCCGAACGCCGGTTTCGCGCCAGGATGCCGGCGAGTTTCCCTGGCGATTGGACCAGAGGGCGAGTCCGGAGCGATGCCACCAGAAGGTCGCCAGCATCGCCGCGACCAAGGGTAGTGGAATGGCCCAAAACGCCGCGGTCCGGCCCAGCCACGCCAGCGCTTCGAGCAACGGATCGGAGAATCCCGTCAGGTCTCGATGGGTCTCCAGCGCCGTGGGGGCCACCCAGGTAATCAGAAACAAGAAGAGGGCATAGGCGAATGTGACGAGGATCAACGGGTAGAGGAGCCCGGCGCCCACCAGTCTTCTCAAATCGGCCACGCGGCGCGACGTGGCCGAAAGCGACTCCAGGGCCGCGGCCAAATGGCCCGACCTCAGCCCGGCTTCGACCACCGCTCGCCACACCGGCGGAAAGCGATCCTGCTCGTCGGCCAGGATTTGCGACAGACTCTCGCCCGCGCTCATCCGCGCGGCGAGCAGTTCGGCCAACTTTCCCGGGCGACCGGGCAGCTCACCGCCCAGCGCCGCCAGCCCTCGCTCCAAAGGAATCCCGGCGCGGGCCAGAGCCGCCATCTCGTCATTCAACGCGATCAACTGCTCCAGAGTCATCGCGCCGGCATCGTTCTTCCCGCTGCTTGCCACAACCTTGTCTCCAAGGCGCCAAGACCCCCTGGCGAAACTCCTCGGTCCGGTCCCGCCAATCACTCTCCCGGCGGGCCCATGAAAACGCCGCCAAGCACGAATTCTGGCGACTCTATCTAAGGAACGACGCACTGCCGCCGCGCGCACGCGGAATTCCGCGTGGGGAACCGCCGGGCCTCAACGAACAGAAGACTCGACTTCCGTCAACGGAGGGGATGAGAGCAAGGGGCAGGAGTTCGACAGCCCGGGTGCATCGGCCAGCCAACGGGGATTGAAGCGAGCCAGGCGCAGATAACGGTCGTCGCACATGCCGGAGACGACGTCGGCCTCGTAGAAGCAGAGGACGGTGCCGTCGGCCAGCACGGCGAGGTCACTGTATCCGGACGGGCCCGCCTCGAGGACTTTCGATACCGGCCAGGTCTGGCCGTCGTCGCGGCTCATCTTGATCGTCAACCGCTTGCGATCGGAGTTGGGCGGCGTGACCGGTTTGCCGCTGTGGCCCCAGGTCATCTTCCGCTCGAGGTTGTCGGGATTGGCAAAGAGGATGCTTCCGGATTGGCCGTTCTTCGGCCAGTCGTAGCGGATCAGGCTGGCCATGCAGACAGGTTCCAACAGCGATGTTTCCCAGCGGTGGCCCGTCCATCCGGACACGCCGTCAGGGCTGACCGCCACCAGGCGTCGCCCGTTCTGGGATTCGCTCCGCATGTTGAACATCACACGGCCGTCCGTTAACTCCACCACGACGGTTTCGCTGGGATTCACCACGGTCTCACCACCGACAACGTCGCCATTACGACAGACGATGCTCCCACGCTCCCAGGTCTTGCCGCGGTCGTCGCTGTAGACGAGCGAAACCACCGACGGCCGGTGACCTCGTTTGCCGCGGCCCATTTCCCGGCCGGATCCGTCGGAAAGCCACTAACACGACAACGACAACGGCAGTAAGAACTCCCCGTCGGGTAAGAGATTCCGATATTGCGTTCATCCTCATGACTCCGTCTCCAAAGAGTTGGGAGTCCCAAACAAAACCTTGCGAGGAGAATGGGACACCCGACGAGTTTTGGATAAGCCCCCAATCAGGTTTCACAGTGCGTGGAATGATCGTGGGGGGGGCGACATTCTCACCGGGTCGCTGATCCATTATGATCAACGACCCGCCAGAAGTTCAAGAAGCGGAGCAGCCCGGCCGCGGGCCATCCAATTGCCACAGCGTCTGGCCGTTGCCCAATGGTGGCAGCCGGGCCGCTTGATGTCCTGGCGGGTGGTTGATTATGATTGGTGGTGGTCGGTTGCAGCAAATTCCGAACGTCGCCTGGGCGGCCGCGCGGCTGCGAAACAAGAAGATGGCCTCTGAAGAGGAGAAGCGATGGCAAGGGTGACGATGCCCCTCTTGTTCGAGCAGTTCACCGGTGGCGAGCGTCACAGGGAGGTTTCTGGAGCGTCGCTCGCCGAGGTGATCGGCGAGTTGGATAAAGCTTACCCGGGAATCGCGTCTTCGATCGTCACCGGTGGCAGGCTTGCGCCAATCATCAAGGTGACGATCGACGGCAAGTTGGCCGTGCGAGGGCTCGATTCCCCCGTCGCCTCGACGAGCGAGGTTTGCCTGTTGCCGTCGATGGGCGGCGGATGACTGCTTCGCCCCGAGCCAGACCGGGCTGCTCCACACCAGTTCATTGTCTTTCGCAAGACGCGGACGTCGAGGGAGACTTTGGCGGCCGTGGTGCCGTAACAGTGGCGGGCACGGAGGGAGTCGAGAATGGACGGTTGGCCCAGTTCGGGGGCAAAGACGCACGCCTTCTCGTAGCCGCCGCCATAGTCGGGACTGGCGATCACCCCGATGACGATGCCGCGGGCCCAAGCGTCCTGAAGGAACCAGCCGGCCGGCGTGGTTCTGGCAGCTTCTCGCGGCGCCCCCGCGTGTTCGTAGGAGCCGCGGATCTGGAAGATCTCGGCCACGGGCTGGCCTGTTCATCGACGTACTTCCAATCGGTCGGCTGACCGTGAAGTCGAACACGTTCAGCTTGATGTCCATTCCGCGGTAAGCCCACATCTTTCCGTTGATGCTGGGCAGCTTCCAGAAAAAAAGCAAACACGATTTCGCCTCGCGACGAAACCGTGTTTGCTGAGGAAGTCTTCGGCCCAAGAAAGCCCTTAAGCCGCTCTCCCGGATCCGTGGGACGAATAGCGCTTTCGCCGACGATGAGCCGCTGCCAGCGACACACCAGAAAGCAGCATCGCCAGTTGCGTACCATCGATGACCAGGCACTGGGACTCGTCAGGCCCTTGGACTTCTTCGAATGTGCCGGCCTCCAGCAGTCGATAGTACAGCCAGAACCCGCCACCGTCGAAGTGCAGGAGCTTCATGTGGTCGCGACGGCGATTGATGAAGACGTACAAGCTGCCGTCGGTGGGCTCCTCGCCAAACTCGCTGCGGATGATCCCGCTAAGGCCGTCGATGCCCTTCCGCATATCCGCCACGGGCGTATAGATGTAAATCTTCATTGGCGTGGTGAGATTCAGCATCCCTTCCCTCCCATACCCGTCTGGTGATCAAGCAGTTGTTTCACAACCTGCTCGATCACGACCAGGTCGTCTCTCATCTCGATCTCCGCGCCACCTGGCAACCGTACCTTAACGCTCGCCGCGTTTACCGTTAGTGTTACCACCACCGATCGGAAGCCGATCGAGGGGACCGCGGCTGGACCGGATCGCGGACGTCGCTTTACGCACTGACGTCGTCGGCCGCCACCGCCGGCAAGCCTCCGCTTCCAATAGTAGAACGACGGCTGAGACAC
>JAAYEH010000023.1 GCA_012728855.1 Rhodopirellula sp.
ATCGGCAGGCTCCCCAGGCATGATGCGGGTCCCGCGATCGTACGGGCCCTCCATTCCTCACCACAAGCACCGGGAGAGTCCCCCGGTCCTCAGGTTGTGGTGACCTTCGCCGGCCTTCCGGTATCTCGGGCCACGCACCCCCGAAACGCTTCTGGGTCTGGAACAGCATCGGCACCACACGGGGCCACATCGGGCCCGCTCCGCTCGATCACATCGCTGTCCGGGGCGGGTTTTCTTGATTTGCTTTCGCCTCTTCCGCCGTTTCCGTTTGGTTGGCTCCCTTTCCTTCGCACGTTGCGACGATTGCCATTGGACGCCAAAGCCGAATTCGCCGTCGAAAACTGGTATGCTCCGGTCCGTGCTGCTGGCCGTCTCTGCCACTACCGACAATCAACGCGGTCCCCGCTTCATGGAGCAGGCCCTGGCCGCACTCCATCAAACGAACGCCTCGCGTCGTCCGCTGGTCTTCGTCTATGGAGCCGGGCATTGCACCGTCGGGCTCTTCTGTCGCTTCCCGGCGGCACTCCGCGCGGCCGTCTTGACGCAGTTGTCGGCCGCCTACCCGGATTGTCGACTGAATCTAGTGGACGAGGCGGCGCTCGATGCCCCGGCTGGTGCCCCCTCCTGGTACGCCGATCTGCGGCTGGTCCCGGACATCTACGCGATTCGGCGGTATCCGCAATTCGAAGACGTTCTGCTCCGCACCACCGCCGATCCTCTCAGCGGCATTCTGGCGGCCGTCTCTGCCAAGCTGAGTCACGGCTTGCAGCCGTCGATCGCCATCCACGTCCGGCCGGCGACCATCCGCCAGCGCCGCCGGATGGCAAAGGCATTGGCCACGCTCGGTCGCCCGATCCTGACACGGCACCCTTCGCTCGCCGCCTTCTACGCACGGGCGACGATGCGTGCCCGGACACGCCCTTTGGCCATGATCCTTCGTCTTGCCACGCGATTCGATCGCATGGGTGCGAAACCCATCGGCACCACCGGGCGATTGCACGACCGCGAGGAGCCGCTGGAAGGCGCTCGCGACAAGCTGGAACGTCACCTGTTCTCGGTTCGCATCCGCATCACCGTCGCCGGCATGGACCTTACGGAACAGGCGGCAGCTTCCGCCATCGCCGAATTGGCCGGAGCGTTCGGCCAGTTCACGGTCCCCGGGCGGTCAAACTTCCGCCTTTCCGGCATCCGACGTTGCCATCCGCGGCACGACCGGTATCTGAAGGGCGGCCAGTTCCTGTTGTCTGAGGAAGAACTCGCCACGCTTTTCCACCCGGCAACCGAGACTGTCCGCACCGAATGCTTGGAATCCAACACGTGGCGTCAGGCCGAGCCGCCCCCGGTTCTCCCCTCAGGAAAGAGGAAGGGCGAGGCGGTGCTCGGTCGCGTCCGATACCGGTCCCGGCGGGAGACGTTCGGGATGCATCTGGACGATCGCAGGCGGCATTTGGCGGTGATCGGCAAGACGGGCATGGGCAAATCCACGCTGCTGCTCAATCTGGTTGCGTCCGACATCGCGGCCGGCCACGGCACCGGCCTGATCGACCCCCACGGAGACTTGGCCGAGGCCATCCTGGAACTCGTCCCGCCCCAGCGGTCGAA
>JAAYEH010000231.1 GCA_012728855.1 Rhodopirellula sp.
GTTCGCCCGCGCGCTGCTCGACCACACGAACCCCTACACGAAACTCCGCTATGCCGACGATCCTGCCCTGGCGTCGTTGAGCCTGATGAACGAGGATTGTCCGGGCAACTTCATCGACGGTCTCCAGGGCAGGCTGCGGGACGATTGGCAGTCCGCGTGGAATCGCTGGCTGGCCGCGCGCTACCCGGACCGTCAGGCCCTGGCCGCCGCGTTGGGAAATCTCTCGGACAAGCAAGACCTGGCGCGAGGCACGGTGCCGCTGCCGAGCATCCGTGGCCAGGGGCCGGGCGTCATCACGTTCAATTCCTTTGTCGCCGACGTCCAGGGGCGTTTCTTCGATCGCACGCGGACGTTTCTCCGCGACGAGATGCGTTGCCGGGCGCTCCTCACCGACTGTAACGGGTGGACCCATCCTGTGCAGTTGCAGGCCGTGCGCAGCCGGTTCGACTATGTGGACGATCATTTCTATGTGGATCATCCGCAGTACCTGTCGCACCTGCGGTTGCCGCCGTCGCGTTCCGGAAACGCTAACGCAGTGGCTGGCGGCGGCCTCGGCTGCCGAGACAGTGCCTTCTCGCGGTTGCTCGACAAGCCGTTCACGATTACCGAATTCAATTACTGCGGCCCCGGCCAATACCGCGGCGTGGGCGGCCTGATGACCGGCGCGCTGGCCGCACTGCAGGATTGGGACGGACTCTGGCGTCACGTCTACAGCTACAACCGCGAAAATATCACACGGCCCGCAGCCATGTACTACTTCGATGTGGCTGCCGATCCGCTGACACAAGCCGCCGAACGCGCTGGTCTGTGCCTGTTTCTGCGCGGCGATCTGCAGCCGGCGAAGCATTCCGTCGCCATCACTTCCACGCCCGAAGCGTTGCTCGCGTCGGCCGCCGTGTCGCGCGACCGAGCGCCAGCCTGGAACCGGCTTGCGTGGCTGACGCGCGTGGGCTGGAGGATGGGCGCTGCGTCCCAGGCCACGGAGCACGAGCTGCCGCTTGTGTTTTCCGATGAGACCAATCCGCTGGCGGCCACCAATGAGAAGACAATTCTCGACACCTTTGGCCGGTCGGGCTGGTTGCCCGCGGCCAACCGGACCGACTTGCACAAGAACTGCATCCAGAGTGAGAACGGCGAAGTGACCATCGACGCCCCCGCGAGCACTCTGACGGTAGACACGGCATGCACAGCCGGAGGTTTCGCGCCCGCCGGAAAACGCATTGAAACACGCGCCGCCACGATCGACATCCTGGACACCTACGCCACGGTATGGGTCAGCAGCCTGGATGGCGAGCCGATCACGCGCAGCAAGCGGCTGCTCATCACTCACCTCACCGATTTGCAGAACACGGGCACTCGCTACGGCGGCCCGAATCGCCAATTGTTGCTCGAATGGGGACGGCTGCCGCACCTGGTCCGCGCCGGACGCGCCGGCCTCACGCTGCAACTGGAACACGCCGAGCGGGCGAAAGTCCATTCGTTGGCGGTGAATGGTAAACGGACGGGTGAGGTCCAAACGAGCGTCGCCGAAGGTGTAGTGTTCGTTCCGCTATCGGTCTCTACCAATGGAAAAGCGAGGTTGCTTTACGAAATCGAAGTGCAGCCGAACGCGTCGACGGATTGAAGGCCGGTAAGCGTTGAACGTAACCGTTCACGAGGCGGAAGAGAGGGGGACAGGTCCATGTTTTCGGGCATCGTCTGTACCGTGAAAATGCGTCAACTGGCCGAAAAATGGACCAGTCCCCGGCCGCCCCGTGAACGGTTACGCGTTGAACTTGTCATAGCACGAGTTGTGAACACGCTTGCTCGACCCAGGGATGAGTGATAAGTTTGCCGGTTGACCTTCCAGGATATGGGGTCGGTTCCGCGACCCATGATTCGGTGCGAGTGGCCCGGAACTCAAGGTTGGCCAACGTTATAAGGAGTCTAAATAATGCGTTCCCATCTGAACCACTTGGAGACTTCGGCTCCACAGCACGTTCTCTCGCGCCGCGGCTTTCTCAGTTCGCTGGGCGCCTTGACGCTGGCTCCGCGACTGTTTGGCAGTGAGCCTGCATCGGCCGCTATTCCGGTAACCGCCATCAACCATGTGACGATCCGTGTCACGGACCTGGGGCGCTCGCTGGATTGGTACCAGAGGCTGTTTGGCATGTCGGTCGTGGCCCGTCAGGGAGAGACGGTCATTTTGCGGGTCGGCAACGGGCCGCAATTCCTCGAGATGACCAGCGGGGCCGACGCCAAGCCCGGAA
>JAAYEH010000232.1 GCA_012728855.1 Rhodopirellula sp.
CAGATCCCCGTCTTCGCGCGGCCAAAGCACCAGATGCCAGTGGTTTGGCATAAGGCAAAAAGCCAGCAATCGCATGTCAATCTGCTCGTTCGCTTCGCGAAACACCTTCTCGAAAGCCGCGTAGTCACCGACCTTTTCAAAAATCGTAGCGCGACCGACCGCGCGGTTCAGCGCGTGGTAGACGTACCCTCCCGTTGCAACTCGCGGGCGCCTTGGCATGCTCGCATCTTACCAAAACCCCCTCGCCTCCGCAATAAAATGAGACCCGACCCCATTTCCGTTGTCGGGTCGCCCGGCCCCCAGCCGAACGCAGCCAGCGGCGCGCTGTGGCAGTTCTTGTCGGGTGTCTTGAAGTGGGCGAAGCGGTAGTGCTTGTAATCGTGGTTGCAGATGAACAAGAGGTTCTCGTTGCGGAAAGAGGCAAGACTCGACCGCTTCTTCTTAGACGGAACCAGCCCACGCAACACCTTGCGCAGCGTCCCGGTCATGCCTCGCCCCGTGGCGAAGACATCGGGATTCCTGAACTCCAGGATGAAGATGCCCCAAGGGTTGCCCTTCAAGGGACGAATCTGTCGGATGGTGCCATCGACGATGTGCTTGTCCAGGTCGTTGGCACGTAGTTCCTCGGCTGACCACTCGAAGCTAATGTCCTCGACATCCTCGGCACGCTCGTCGATGTCCCAGCCAAGAGCGTCGATCAGGAGATCCTGGATGAACGCTTTCTGGTTATGGACACTCTTCACAGCGGCCTCGATTTTTCTGGGATCGGCCATGAGTCAAGTCCTTGAAGGTGCGTCTTGTGGTGCAGGCGTCCCGCCTGCCATCGGGTTGTGGTTGCGGATGAGACTGAGGTATTCTGCATGTGCCACGATGTTTGTTAGCTCATTCTGCAGGCGGGACGCCTGCACCACAAGCATAACCGCGATTGCTGTAGGGCCATTCGTCGGGCGAAGTACAAAGGCCGGCTTCCACGGGATTATGCTCGACGTAGTGGATAAAGCCCTCGAATTGCTCCAGGCTCCGGATGAGGTGATCGAACGATTCACGCTCCCAAAAAGTCCCACGCGTTCCCAACGTCTTGTTCGCATGGTGCGCGGTATACGATTTCCAGGAATGGAGAATGTCCGAGGGGTCGTGGCAAGCCAACGGCGTAAAAACCACATGCACGTGGTTGGGCATGATACACCAGGCGCTGAGGAGATAGCGTTGCTGATCGAAATGCCGGAGAGAATCCTGCACCTTCCTGGCCAGTTCAGGACGCGCCAGGACGCAGGATCCGAGTTGCAACGGCGGTTCGCTCAGCTTGGCGATCTGCTCCCCTGGGAGCTTGTGCAGCGACTTCTTGTCGATGGGCGGCGCGCTGGGCACCACCGCATCCCAAAGACGAAAAGTCACGAAATACGATCCCCCGTCCTTGTAGAGGTGAGGCAGTTCTCCCCGGCATCGCATGGGCACGAAAGGCGTGCTCCGCGGATCGACGAACTCGACTCGCTGCGGTTCTTGTGGTGCAGGCGTCCCGCCTGCCATCGCTTTCGGAACCTGGGAATCGTGGCGAGATGTTCTCATGGTTCTAGTTCGATTTGGGACGTAGATCGCGCGTCGGGCAGGCGGGACGCCTGCACCACAAGTCAGTTGAGTTCCATCCAAGCTTTCAGAATTGGTTTGACGTAGCCGGGGGCCTGCATTGCCTTGAGAAAGGTGTTCTTAATGTGCTTTTCGATACGGCCGCGGATTTCGGAAAGTGTGGCCCGCTCAATGCTGCAACGGCGCGGGGTCTCAGGCGTGGAGCGGATCGCCGCAACGATCTCGGCGGCCTCTTCGAGCGTAGTTTGCTTGTCAAGGTTGTACAGATACCAGCGCGTCTCTCCGGCCTCTTCCGTCCAGGGCAAGTCGGCGTCTTGTTTCCCCTCCGAGTAATCGGGACGCGGGAGGCGGTAGCAGAAGAACACCGCCTTGGTGCCGGGCGCGGGGTGCTCCTTGCCGGAGAATACGCGGCCCGGCAGGGCGGCGATGCGGTCGGCCAGGCCGGGGTCGGCGTCCAGCAGGCGCTGAAGCTCCAGTCGGATCTCTTCGTCTGCGGTGGTTTGACCCTCGTAGCTTTCGTTGAAATCCCGCAGGGCCTCATAATCGTCGTCGGGCGTCAACAGCTTGCGCCCCTCGATGCCGAATGTCTTGGAAATCTGGAGCGTCTTCTGGGTGACCCGCTTATAGAGAGTCAGCAGTTCATTGAGTTCTTCCGGCGGCAGGAAATTCCAGTAGACCACCTTGCCGCGCAGGGGGCGCTGCTCGGGATGGTCGGCCAGCATCCGCTCTTCCACTTGGGGATTCAGGCGACGATCCACGCGCCCGATACGCTGCATGATCCGAACGGGGTTCCAATGCAGATCGTAGTTGATCATCCGCGTGGCGTCCTGAAGGTTCAATCCTTCGGAAAGGACATCAGTGGAAATGAGAACCCGGATTTCCTCCTCGCCGCGCTCGGCAAGCTCGCCGCTCGAAAGTCCGTTGTAGTAGGGGGCGAACCGGCGGATCACGTCGCCGCGACTCTTTTTGCTGCCGCTGTCAATCTGCTCGACACCACGGATTCCGGCATCCACAAGCTGACAATGCAGGTAACGAGCCGTATCGGCAAACTCGTTGAAGATGAGCAACTTGCCCTTCTTGAGGACGCGATCGGTGGAGAGCAACTTCGCCAGCGCCTCGAGCTTGTCGTCGTGCTTCGCCTTGAACGTGCGAAGCTCTTCGAGGAATTGAACGATCTGGTCCAGATCGCTGAACGTGTCGTTGAGGATTTCAGGGACGTTGAACTCGTCGCGGTCGAGCCGCTCCACTTGCTCCAGCATTTCCTCGGTGATGAGGTCTTCTTCGGCGTCGTCCTCCTCTTCGTCGCCCCACAACATCATCTGCCGTTCGTGGACGAAATGGGTCAGCTCGGAATGGCGGGCCTTCCACTGATCCAGGCGGCGTTTTTCGCCGGGCGTCTCGCTGTGCTTCTCCACCCATGCCAGCAGCTTGAGCAGCAAACGGTTGCACGACTGTTCGAAGGCGTAGGCGGAACTCTCAAATCGCTTGAGGAACTGGGTGCGGATCAAACCGCAGACCTGTTGCTGCCGGCCTTCGATCCAGGGATCGACCGTTTTGTCCGGGCCGATGTAATAGGCCAAAGGATAGTAGAGTCCCAGGGTAAACAGCGGCTTGTCTTTCTGGAACGCCTTCTCGACCATCTCCAGAAGACGGCCGTAGGTTCGCTTGACCGAATACGCTGCAACCGTGGGCGGCTCGCGGGTGGGAAACATCGCCACGCTGCTGCCTTGCTGCTGCTGGCTCTTCTTGACGTAAGCACGGCTGCGCTGAACGACGAGGGCCTTGAACACTCGATCGGCGGAGAGCACGCGCTCGGCTTCGACGAGGTTCGTCTCCGTTGCCTTGGTGGCGGCGGGGGTTGCCTTGAACAACTCTCGCTCCATGTCGACGAAGTGCCGCCGCAGAGAGTGAATCCCCAGCGGTCCCGCGAAATAATTGTCGTTCGATGTGCCGTCTTCCTTGCGGCCCATGAACAGTTCCGCCATGTGCCGGAAATCATGGAGCGAGTTGTTCACCGGTGTGGCCGTGAGTAGGAACACTTCCTTCTTGCCGCGCGGGCCTTCCATCAGGTCGAGCAGTTCCCGGTAACGGGATGGCCGCCCACCGTCCTCGCCTGCTCTGCCCGGATTGCGAAAATGGTGCGCCTCGTCGATGACGATCACGTCGGCCAGTTCTTTGACGCGTTTGAAGTCGTCTTCGTGTTTCTTGAGCCCGAGGTCGGTATGGTTGAACACAACGAGGCCGCTGAACACGCCCGCGCCGGTCCCTCCCACATGTTTCAGCCGCTGGCGAAGCTCCCGTTCCCAAACGTCGACCCTGGCCGTCTTGGGAACGAATAGCGCCACGCGCTTGCCCTCGTGAATCACCAGTCGCTCGATGACCATCAGCCCAATGAACGTCTTGCCCAGGCCCACGCCATCGCAAAGAAATGCGCCGCCGAATTGGCGGGCGATCTCCATCAACGCGTGGTAGCCCTCCTTCTGGTAGTGATCGAGAACGGAGTACATGCGGGAGCCGCCGCACTCCGCGCTTGCCGCTTCCCATTCATTGGCGGTCAGCCGGTGGCCACGGCAGAACTCATGCAGGGCGCGGACGTAGACCTCGAAGGGGCTGTATTCGCGGGTGTGCCGTTCCATGACGCGAAGGATTTCCGCCGTCACGTCCTCAGCGTCGTCCCAGTGTTCTTCATACCACTCTTGCAGCACGCTCACCGGCGTTCCGGCGATTTGGACGTTCAACTCGACGTTTTCCGTAATGCCGGGCAAGGTGAGATTGGAGGAGCCAACCAGGGCGAACGAACCGACCACTTCTTGCCGAGCGTGGGTGATGTACGTCTTGGCGTGGAACTTGTCTTTCCTGTACATCCGGCACTGAATCTTGCCCGAGCGGATCGCCTCGACGATCGCGGGAACCCCGACCAGGAAATCGTTCTTCTCCTTCTCGGCTTCCAGGCTGTCGTCCAGCCGCGACGAAACCTGCTCGAGCCCCTCCGCAAACGCCTTCCTGGTGCGGCGAGAAACCTCGTCGCCCATCAGGATGCGGATGGCATCGACCTTCTGCCACTCGTCCTTGAGGCCGAGCAGCCCGCCGATCTCGAAGTAGCCGGTAGCCACGTCAATCGCCTTCGAGAGGCCGCACCAGTCGTGGAGGTAGCGCTGGACCTTCCAGTCGTCGTCGCTGTTGTCGACGATGAACAGTTCGCTGCCGGTTTTGCTGGTGCGTTTGGGCATTTTGGGGCTCACCCGGCTTCGGGTCCGTTGTCAGGAGCGGCCATTCGGCGAAGAAAACGTGCGAACCGCGAGCATTCGGCCAGGTGCCATCAGCATCCTCCCGAGCTGATCGCCTAATCGGGGAGTGGTCGCTCCACACCGGCTTCAAGGTATCACGCGCCGGGGCGAGAGTAAAGGCTCCCCGGCGGCGCTTTGCGGGGAGCAGGGAGCGGAGGAGCACTCTGCTGGACATTCGACCGGTGGATGGGAAGGCTTGGGGAAGGTGTTCTGAGTGTGGGAGAAAGGAAGATGGAAGAGAGATGAGTATGGCCGTTGGCCAAAGGGACCGCTACGTTCTTCGATCCTGGGGTTCTACCCTTGTCGTGGCGACAAGGGCAGAACCCCAGGCTACGGTGACAGGAGGCCTTCGGCCAAGAATGGGAAAGCGAATCAAGAGGCCCGAACTGATTGCCCTCGGCCAAGACGTCATTGGGAACTTGACGGCTCGGCGACGAAGCGGTAGCCGGCGTCGCGGAGCGTGAGCAAGTGGCGAGGGCGGGCCGGGTCCGGCTCGATCGCTTTGCGCAGCCGAAGGATGAACTGGTCGGGAGCCCGCGTCGAGAGGCGTCCGGGGAGATCCCAGACGTTTTCCAGCAGTTCGCGGCGGGTAACGAGGCGCCCTTCGTTCTCCACGAAGTAGCGCAAGAGCTTCATTTCCAATTGCGTCATCCGCACAACCTCGCCGCCGACGGTCACCTCCAACGTATCGAAGCGGATTTCCACGTTGCCGAAGGCGTAGGTCGTGATGGGCGGATCGTGATCGGCCGCGGCCTGGACGCGGCGGGCATGCATGGCCAGCAGGTTCTTCACCCGGCTGAGAAATTCGTCCAGATCGAACGGCTTGGTCAGGTACTGATCGGCCCCGACGTCGAACCCCCGCGTGCGGTCCTCGGCGAGCGTGCGGGCGCTGAGGATCAACACCGGCATGATCTCGTCGGCCGCGCGGAGGGCCTCGCAGACCGCGTAGCCGCTCATCCCGGGGAGCATCAGGTCGAGAACGACCAGATCGACGTTGCCGCGGTTCTCCTCGATGTATTGCAGCGCCGAATGGCCGTCGCCGACCGTGTCGACCCGATAGCCCTCGGCTTCGAGGTTGTACCGGATCCCGGTAGCGAGGTGCTTTTCATCTTCGACGACCAGGATGTGCTTGCCGTGTACCATCAGAACTCAAACTGCAAGTGCGGCAGTGTGAGGAAAGGGGCCCATTGAAAAGGGGACAGGCACCGAGCGGTCAACGATTTCCCGAATATTTCAGCCAAGGGCGCGCTCGGAGCCAGTCCCCTTTTCAACTACGTTTACATGGCGACATGACCGACTCGGGCGGCGACGGGTCGGCAATCGCCGCTGCCGGCAGTCGCACCTCGAACGCCGATCCGCCGCCCGCGGCGCAATCCGCGACACGGATCGTGCCGCCCAGCCGGCGGACCAGAGTGCGGACGATGTAGAGCCCCAGGCCCGTGCCGGCCTTCTCCCTCTGCAACTCCGAGCCCACCCTGACAAACCGCCGGAAGATCTTCCGCCGCATCTCGGGCGGGATGCCTCGGCCGTTGTCGCAGACGCGGGTGACCGCCCAGCCGTCCTCAAGGCGCGCGGTGATCTCCACGCGAGGTTCGGAACCGGCGTACTTGACGGCATTGTCGATGAGATTGCGGAAGATCATGTCCAGGGCGGCGCGACGGGCGCGAATCGTACACGGCTCGGCATCCAGTATGAGCCGATCGCCCGGCATGCGATAACGCAGGCGCGTCATCTCGGCGCAATCTTTCAAGAGCGGCGCCAAGGCGACCTCTTCGACGCTGCCGTCGATGTGGCCGGTTTCCACCCGGCCGGCGTCGAGCACGTGGTTGATGAGCCGATCCAACCGCTCCACCTCTTCCAGCATGGAGCGGTAAAAGTCCGCCTGCTCCTGCTCGCTGAGCTGCCGGCGATTGAGCGTCTGCAGGTAGAGCTTGAGCGAGGCAATCGGCGACTTGAGTTCATGGGTGACGCTATCGACGAAATTCGACTGCCGCCGGTTGAGGTTGATCGCCTTGATCGAGAGGGAAAGGTACAGCGCCACGCCCACGACCAGCAGAGCGATAAAGGTCGTGCCGACCGACAGGAGCGTCCAGTAGAGGGGAGCGATTTCGGCGTTGTCCAGCGCCCCCACGACATTGACCAGCACCCAACCCACGGTCAGCACGACCAAGAGCACGATCATCACCACGCCGAGGGTGATCGCCAAGCTCAGCGGAGGTCGGGTGGACATCGGCAGTGGGAACCAATGGGACACGGGCCGGTGTGGCGTCTCCCTCTCAGGATACCACACCGACGAAACCCGTGCCAATCGGAAAGCGGACGAGGCGTTCATGAACCGAGTGCGACCACTTGGGGAAGCTCGCGTGCGTCGGCGCTGGCAGCCGGCGCCGGGACTACCCTGGCGAGCACCGAAGCGGAACGCTGGGCCGCGGAACCGGCCGGGGGGGCAAAATTCGTTTCGTAGAAGGTAGGCGGCTCGTAAGTCCAGCCGCGGGCCAGCCGAGCCTCTTCCCGGCGGATTTTGTAGAGGACGTAGCGCCCGCCCAAGGCGGCCGCCAGCCGCGATTTCAGGCCGAACTCCTCGTACAGATCCTTTAAGATCCCGGCGGCAATCGCGGATACGCGGGGGTCGTCGCGGTAGTAGCGGTGGATCGCCCCCATCACGGCCGAGAAGGTCGTGCTCAGTTCGCGAGATTCCCAAGCGTAGCGCCGGCGGACCCGCAGGTCGGGATCGTTCTTGTAGCGTTTCCAGCCGGCCAGGGTGGTGCGGACGATCCGCATGATGCTGGGACCGTTGACCTCGAAGTCGCGCTGGAAGGCGCGGACGAGATACTCGCTTTCCTCGCCGTTGCGAATGTGCGGATGGCGATAGTTGAGAATGTCCTGGCCGTGGATGTCGGCCAGATGGTACTCGCTGGGGTCTTTCATCATGCCTTTGGCCGTCAGTTCGGCGTGCAGGGGAGTGCCGGGGATCGGCGTGTAGAGCATGAATTGGTGGAAGTCGGTGTCATAGCCCACGGCGTAGTCGATCACCGCGTCGATGTTTTCCGGAGTGTGGTTCTCCAGGCAGAGGATGCTCGATCCGAGCACGCGGATGCCGTGCGACTGCAGCAACTTGACCAGTTCCCGGGCGTCGGCGCCGTGCAGCTTCGTGTACTGGCTGTCCTCGCCCTCCAGCCCCATCCACACCCAGGAAATCCCCAGGCGGACGAGTTGCTCGATCGTGTAGGAGCGGAGCACATTGGCGGAACTGAAGACGTAGAGCGACCACGCCTTGCCGTGCTTCTCCATCAATTCCAGCAGCCGCAAGGCTCGCTTGCGATGGAACAAGAAGTTCTCGTCCATAACGAAGAACGAACTCACCTGCATGTGCTCTTCCTGCTGGCACATGATATCGAACAGTTCGTCACCGGTCTGGTAGAAATTGACGAATTTCCCCTTGCCGCCGAACATCGCCGACGTGGAGCAGAAGTTGCAGCCCAGCGGGCAGCCGACCGACGGGATCAGCGTGGCGGCGACGTCGCCCGGTTTGTCTCGGACAGTAACGCCGACGTTGCGGGTGCCGATGCCCGAGGTGATCAAAGGATGACGGATCGGCCGGTCGGTCGCTTCACCGAGGAACTGACGGAACCATCGCACCCCCTCGCCTTTGACGACGTGGTCGGCGTCGACCTTCTCGGCCAGATCAGGGACGTTGCCGATGTGCCCGCCGACGACGATTGTCGCCTCGGGAAGATACTGCCGAACCAGTTCGCACATCTTCTGCACCTTGAGCTGGTTCGGCGTGATGGCGGAGATGCCGACGACGTCGTACTTATGAGTGCGGATCTCTTCGATGAACCGCTCGAGGGTGGGAAAATCGAGCATCGTCGTCGGCGCTTCAATGTTGGCCTGGATCAGCATCAGGCCCCAGGAGCGATGAAACATGCGGAGCGAAAAAGGCCCTTGGACGCGGGTGACCTGGTTCTGGTACAGCTCCATCGGGTTGAGCGCCCGGCTGCCGTACTCGTCGTCCTGGGCGTAGGGTCCGAAGACGCTGCTTAGCAGAACCTTGGCATGGGAACCCAAAGGATGCGTCGGGGAAGATGGATTGGCCTGATCGGTAGGAAGCTGTTGCATGGCGGTCGCTCTTCAAAGCCTTAAAGAGGATGTGAAGTTGGGAGAGTCAATTGTAAGCCCGATCGCAAGGGCGCTGGGTCACCGCCGGGTCTAAATTGTGTAATAGATGCGCAAATACCGTAGGCCAGCGGGGAGCAATCCCACGGCTTGGTTCCAGGGAGGGGTACAGGGGCGTCACCGAACATCTTCCGCCTTTTCCCGCACCGCCTCCGCCGCTATAATCCGCCGTAGATCCCGCTTGCCGAGCGGGATCTTGCCACACGCACACCGCTTGCCAAGCACCCCCGCTTGCCAAACATCCCGCTCGCCAAACGGAACTTTCCCGCACAGATCCCGCTCGGCAAGCGGGATCTACCGGAGGGCCCAGCTACGTACGTCGCACGCGTCGGAATCGGCCACGACACCCATCGCCTTCGTCCCGGCGGACCTATCCGCCTGGGAGGGATCGACATTCCCAGCGACAGCGAGATGGTCGGCCACAGCGATGCGGATGTGCTGCTGCACGCGGTGACCGATGCCCTGCTAGGCGCCGCCGGACTCGGCGACATCGGCGAGATGTTCCCCGATACCGCCGCGGAAAACCGCGGGCGAGACTCGGCCGAGATGCTCCGCGTGGCCAAGCGGGCGATTACCGTGGCCGGCTGGGAGATCGCCAACCTCGACTGCATCGTCCACGCCGAGCGGCCCAAACTTGGGCCGCTGAAACAAGTCATTCGCGGCCGCCTGGCCGAAATCCTCGAGATCGCCCCCGAACAGGTCTCGGTAAAGGCCAAGACCGGGGAACGGGTCGGCCCGGTCGGCCGCCAAGAGGCCATCGAGGCCCAATGCGTCGCATCGCTGTGTACCAAGAGCAGCCCGGCTGCTGAAACGTCCTGCATCACCCCTGACCATCCGAAATCGCCATGATCCGCGTCTACAACACCCTGTCGAAGTCGAAGGAACCGTTCGAGCCGGTCCAGCCGGGCAAGGTCGGCATCTATCTGTGCGGTCCGACGGTCTATAAGCCCAGTCACATCGGGCACATGGTCGGCCCGGTCATTTTCGACGCGATCAAACGCTATCTCATTTACAGCGGTTACGACGTGACCCTGGTCGTCAATATCACCGACGTTGACGACAAGCTGATTGCGGAATCGAACCGCCGCGGGATGTCGATGGCCGAGGTCGCCGCCGAGATGACCCGCGACTACATGAACAACCTGGACGCGATGGGCATCGACACCGTCGACCATTTCCCCCGCGCCACGGACCACATCGACCAGATCGTGGCCTTCACGGCGGACCTGGTCGAGAAGGGCTACGCCTACGAGTCGGACGGCGACGTCTATTTCGACGTCAGCAAGGACGAGGACTACGGTAAGCTGAGCCACCGCACCTTGGAATCGATGCTCGGCGAAGGGGGAGAGACGGCCGAGCGGAAGCGATCCGCGGGCGACTTCGCGCTGTGGAAGAGCGCCAAGCCGGGCGAACCCTCCTGGGACAGCCCCTGGGGAAAGGGCCGGCCGGGCTGGCATATCGAGTGCTCGGTGATGAGCGCCCGCTTGCTGGGCGAGACGTTCGACGTTCACGGCGGCGGCTTGGATCTGGTCTTTCCGCACCACGAAAACGAAATCGCACAGAGCGAGTGCCGCTTCGGAAAACCGATGGCCCGCTACTGGCTGCACAACGGCCTGATGCAGGCTTCCAGCGAAGTGGGCAAGCTGGGAGGCCGAGCCACACGGCCGGCCGAAGGCGATCTCGATTCGCAATCCTCGGGCAAAATCAGCAAATCGAAGGGCGCCGGCGCGTTCAGCCGAATGCTCGAGCAGTTCGATCCGGAGAACATCCGATTCTTCCTCCTCTCAAGCCACTATCGCCGGCCGATCGATTTCAGCGAGGAGCGGATCCAGGAGGTCGGCGCCGGATTGGAATCGTTCTACCGGTTCTTCAAGCGTTACCAGCGCGTCACCGGCGAGAGCTTCTACGAGGTGGCCGCCGCCGGCCGTCGCGAAGACGGAACCATCGAGACCGGCGGCGATGCGGTCCTGGCGGAAGTGGCCGAACACCGCAATCGGTTTCTCACCGCCATGGACGACGATTTCAACACGGGAGCGGCAATCGCCGAACTGTTCGAGTTGATGCGGCGATTGAACAAGCTGATCGACGACGAGAAGCTCGAAGATCCCGCCCGGCGCAGTGCTGAGCACGTAACCGGATTGCGGCGGGGCGCCGCCGCGCTGCGGGAAATGGGACTGACTCTCGGGTTGTTCCGCCACAGTCCGAAAGAAACCGAAACCGGCGGCCGCGACGAACTGGCCGGCAAACTGCTCGACCTCCTGGTCGTCGTTCGCGCCGAGGCTCGCAAAGCCAAGAATTTCGCCATGGCCGACCAAATCCGCAACGCGCTGACCGAGTTGGGCGTGACCCTCGAGGACCGACCGGGCGGCACCGAATGGACGATCGGGAGATGAGCCAGCGATGCCGCCTATTCCGGATCGCATCCTCGGTATCGACCCGGGACTGAATATTACCGGTTACGGCGTGTTGGACGTCTGCGCGGGAAAGCTCAAGCTGGTCGAGGCCGGAGTCGTCCGCGGACATTGCCGCAGTTCCCTCACCCGTCGCGTGGCCGACATCTTTGAAGGCGTGGCCGAGGTGATCGCGGCCTTGCAGCCGTCGGTTCTGGCGCTGGAGCAGTTGTATTCGCACTACAACCGCCCGCGCACCGCGATCTTGATGGGGCACGCCCGCGGTGTGATCTGCCTGGCGGGCGCCCAGGCAGGCATCCCCGTGGTCCATTACCCTTCGACGCAGGTCAAGCGGATCCTGACCGGCTCCGGGCGGGCGACGAAACTGCAGGTGCAGCGAGCGATTATGCACGAACTGGGACTGATCGAGCCGCCCGAGCCGCCGGACGTCGCCGATGCGTTGGCGATTGCGCTCTGTCACTATTATTTGAAGGATCGGCCGACGGTACGCGGGCTGGCGGAATAAGTGAGGGTGTCATTGGTCATTTGCAGGAAGGTGTCGGGAGTCTTCTACTGTATCGTCATGCGATTGCCGGCGCGGCGTCGCTGCGCTGCTTAATCCGGCCTATGTTCTCTCCCTGCCTCGCCGCATACGGTAATTTAACAAGGTGAAGTTCCGAGGGATCAAGACGGACGCGATAGGCAAGATCTGGGATCGGATGTCGGCGGGCGATGCGGTCCGACAAGTCCAAGTTCCTGCCTCGCTTACTTCTGCCTTATTGGTCCAACACAATCCCCAATTGCCCGATGATGACTCGCAGACGGACCGGCGCATTTTCGACACCGTGTACGCCGGGTGGCAAATCCGAGCCTAACCCCCTTCATGAGGAGCCTTGCAGATGTTCGATCGAATTGTTTCTAACCCTGCGATTCTCGGCGGCAAGCCGGTGATCAAGGGGACACGGATAAGCGTGGAACTTATCCTGGAATGGATGGGATCCGGGGCCAGCCGAGACGAGATCGTCTTGCGGCACCCGCACCTGACTGCCGAAGACGTGGAACAAGCCCTCGCCTTCGCAGCTTCCTCTTTCAAGAATGACGTGCTGCTGACGGCGGAGGTCAAGGCGTGAAACTCGCGCAATGCCCGCTCCTGACGGACGAGAACATCGCTATCGTCCGTTGGGCTCCGGAGGG
This sequence comes from Rhodopirellula sp., assembly GCA_012728855.1. Lineage (GTDB taxonomy): Bacteria > Planctomycetota > Planctomycetia > Pirellulales > Thermoguttaceae > JABWBD01. Next base: position 12,632 of record JAAYEH010000232.1, read on the forward strand.
CACAGTCCATGACCATGTTAAAACGCTTCATAAAGGTCATGGTTCTTGCTGGGTGCGCTGTTGTAAGCCTGTTGTATATCGCATACGTCCTGCACCAGATCCTCTTGGTGCGGAAGTGGCAATGAGGATGGTTTGGGTGATAGGGCGGGCCGTTACTTGGCGCGGATGTCGAAGGCATGGAGCGTTTGCTCGGAACGGATGTAGAGGCGACCGCCGCAGACGACCGGGTGCGCCAGGTAAGTGTTGGGAGGGCGCTTTCCCAGGCTGAATTGGCTGACCACGTCGAAGCCCTCGGGGGTGACCGCGAGCAAGTTGAGGTCGCCCTGGTGATTCAAGGCATAGAGCATTCCATCGGCGGAGGTAATCGCGACTTTGCCGAGTGAGCGGTCGAGTTTGCGGGTCTCGCCGGTGAGAAAATCGACGCAGTAGAAGCTCTTGCCGCCCATCCGGCAGCCGCAACCGAACAGCTTGCCGTCGATGAGGACCGCTCCGCCGTGGCAATTGTCCAGATCCTTGCGATACCAGACGGGCGAGGCCGTGCCGGACGGCAAATCGATCTTCATCAACGTCCCGCCCGTCGAGTGGCCGCAGGCGACGAAGACGTAGCCGTCCTGGAAGACCGGCGTCAGCGCGTTCTGCGGCGAGGTGGGTACGAACGGCACGGACCAGAGCAGCTTGCCGGTTTGGATGTCGATGCCCAGCAGCGATTTCTGAGTGAGGGTGAGCAACTGGCGGAATCCGCCGTGGCTGACGACCACCGGTGAACAGTAGGCCGCCGAATGCTCGATCTCGGTATTGGCCCAGATCGTCTCGCCAGTTCGTTGGTCGAGCGCGACGACGCGTCCCTTGGCCCCGCCGGGCATGCAGAACACTTTGCCGTCTTCGACGACGACGTTTTCCGACAGCCCCCAGATGCCCCACTGGGCGTCGAACCGCGACACGAGGTCGACCGCCCACACCTCCTCGCCCGAGCGAGCCCGGAAGGCGGCCAGTCGGCCCATGGGGCTCATGTGGTAGAGAAGGCCGTCGTGGTAGGTGGGCGTGCTTCGCGAGCCCGGGCTGGATTGCCGCCACGCCTCGCCGTTGGGCGCTTTCCAAAGCAGCTTGCCGTCCATGTCCAGCGCGATGAGCATCTCGCCTTCGTCGAAGTCGCCCGCCGTGAAAATCATCCCCTCGGCGATCGTTACGCCCGAGTAACCGCTTCCGCAATCGGAATAGGTCCAGATCCGTGGCGGGCCATCGGCGGGCCACTGTTTCAGTAGGCCGGTTTCGGGCGAGATGTTTGTCCGGCCCGGGCCGTGAAAATCGGGCCAGCTCGGCTGCGGGCTCTTGTCCGCTGCCTGCGGTCCCGCCGCATGCACGAGCATCGTTGTCAGCGCCGCCGCGGCGACAAACAGGGCAATTCGTTTTGCGTTCATGGATGCATCATTCCCATATCGAGTTCATTTCCCAAACATTCAGTTGCAAGGCCGTCGCTTCGCCGCCCGTCGCGGCGATGGTGATGCCGTCGCTCTGCGGTTCCGGCACAAAGCAGCCGGCCATCTGCACGCGTCCGCCGTTGGCAAACACCTCGATCGACGTGCGATCGACGAGGATCCGCAAGGTAAGCTTGCCGTCCGCGACACTCAGCGGCGCGGTCTTGTTCAAGGCGCGGATCTGTTGATCCGCAGCGGAATACACCACCTCTTGCTCGCGGATCCGGATGCCGATCGATCGGGCGGCACCGAGATCCAGGGTCGCCTCAATGTCGAATCGATCGCCGGAAACGCCGTCCAATGTCTTGGGGGCCTCGCCGAGTCGGAGATCCTGCCAGGCATGATGCTTACCCCGGAGCTTCTTGAGTTCCTCAACGGGCTCGAAGAAGAGGCGAATGCCCTCGGGCGTCTCGCGCAAGGTCAGCACGCGCGGCACACTCATCTGCTGATTGAACGGCATGCCGGGATACTTGCCGCCGGCCATCCAGGCGATCTGAATCCGGCGGCCGTCGGCGGCCGGGATATCGCTGTAGGTCTGGGCCGCGTAGTCGTTCGGGCCGAATTTCGACGGCTGCGGGCCGCTCTCCGGGGTGAACGTCGTGCCGTCGAAGCGGCCAACCAGGTACTGCCCGCCCCCTTCCCAGACGACCCAGCGGGTGTTCGCCGGATTGCCGTCGACCGGTAACTCGAAAAGGTCGGGGCATTCGTGTCCGTTCGGAAATGGCACGTCGCTCAGTTTCGCCCACTTCTTGAGGTCCGGCGAGCCGAACAAGGCGAACTGGCCGCGCTGGTCGAGATACAGAATCATCACCCACTGGCCGCTGGGCGCGTGCCAGAATACCTTGGGATCGCGGTTGTGTCCCTGGAGGTTGCCCAGCACCGGATTGCCGTCGTACTTCGTCCAGGTCCGGCCGCGGTCGGTGGAGTAGGCGATGGACTGGGTGAAGGGCTGCTCCTTCGATTCGGCGTTGGTGCCGCCCGCCGACGTGTAGATGCAGACGATCGGTTTGTGCGAGCCGCTCTGCCAGCCGGTGGTATTGCCTTGGTCGACGACGGCCGAGCCGGAGAAGATCGTACCGAGTTCGTCCGGATGGATGGCGTCGGCGAGTTGCTTCCAGCGGACGAGGTCGGCGCTGACGGCATGGCCCCAGGTCATGTTGCCCCAGGCCGTGCCGTAGGGATTGTGCTGGAAGAAAAGGTGGTATTCACCGTCATAATAGACCAGCCCGTTGGGATCGTTGGTCCAGCCGCGGGCCGGGGAGAAGTGGAACTGCGGCCGAAGCGGTTCCCGATAGAGGTCGTCGCCGGGCAGTTGGTCGGCGGTTCGAATCGCGGCGAGCGCTGCGGAGTCGGCCCTCATGCGATCGACCTCGATCCGCAGCGTCTTCGAGCCTATCCCAAAACCGTCGGGGACTGGCTCATTTTGCGGAGTCTTCGGAGCAAAATGTGCCTGTCCCCTTCTCCTCGCGAGGCTTTGGGATAGGCTCTTACCCGTATAGGGTTCCGTCTCGGTGTAGGTCCAGAAGTCGGGTTCGCCTTCGGCAAGTCCGATCTCGAACTGGCGAACCATGCGGCCATCGACCACGAACCGCATCAGGCGCTTGGCGGCCTCATTGCTGACGGGCAGATGGAGGTAGGGCTTGTCGAGCTTCAACTCCCGGCTGAGTGTGACGCTGGCGATGCGGCGGTCGGACTGGACGATTTGATCGACATTGATGTGTCCCCAGCCGCCGGTGGCCTGGTCGACGATTTCGATCACCGCCTCCTTGCCGACCAGATCGGAGACGTCCCAAGAGCACCAGTCCAGCGCCTCGCTGCCGCCGGGCTGCGTATTGGGGCCGGAGGCGGTCCGCGCGACCTTGCCGTCGACCAGCAGACGGATGCACGTCTTTTCCGGATGCCCGCCGCCGCCGATGAGGAAGTTGATATAGCGGCGTTCGATCTTCAGCGGCGGAGAGGTGAGCCGGCCCGTCGTACCGTCGCCGTTAAAGAACGTATTGACCAGGCCCTTTCCCTCGAAACCGCTCACCTGCATTTGGCGCGGGAGGGTGCCGCGAGCCGGTCCTGGCCCGAAGGCTTCGCCCTCCACGACCCACGAACCGTAGTCCTTGCCTTCGAAGTCGGCGATGAGAAGATCGGCCTCCGTCGCCGCAGCAGTGCCGGAAAAGTACAGACTCAGGACAAGCAAGGTGGTGAGGGGTTTCATGGTGGAAGTGGTCCTCTCGGTTCATGCAGTGGTGAATGGAGTCAATCTGCGGCCAACATCTTGGAAATGGATTTCGAAGACGCTTATGGCGGCCCGGTCTGCTGCACCGCCTTGTTCTGCCCTGCACTCCCTTCAACATTGGCGGGCCTCGGCCGCAAACACTTCCGGCACAAACCACTTCACCCCGACACTGGCGTCGATGATGGCCGCATTCATCGATTCCGGTCCTCGCGCAGCAGGTCTGCGCTATCGCTGAAGGTTCGACCCGAGGCCGCCAAACGGTGGTAAATCGCGTCCACCGGCCCCCAAGGGTTCGGGCCCGCGCCGTGCAACGCCTCCAACAAGATCGCCTTGGCCTCCTCCGCTGGCGTTCGCCCGAAGCAAGCGGCTCGCATCTGGAGTTGATCGAAGATGTCATTCTCCACATTGGTCAGGATCAGTTCCGCCATCACGCGTTCCTTTCGTACCACCCGGAGATCCACATATCATATTACCGTCTCGCGAGTCCCGATACCAGTCGGCACTGTCGGCACCCTCGACACCTGGCGGCATCGGCGAGACTTCTCGCACGACACGCGCGGACGCCGATGCCCGATTCCCGGTCACTGACGGACCATCATCACCGGACCGGCGGTGACGACTTTCCACTTGAAACCGGCCCGGCCGCCTGCTCCGGTACATGCGATGGTTCGTCCGCGTCGCGTCTTGCACGGTAGAGAACGTGATGCGAAAGCCGATCTGCTTGAGGTATCAGAGGATGGCGGGTGGCATTGCTTGCGCCAGCGCGTTGGGCTGCGATCGGTGTGGCACTGCTTGGAGTTGTAC
>JAAYEH010000233.1 GCA_012728855.1 Rhodopirellula sp.
CCGGGACGAAGTCCGTCGCCTTGCAGGTGGAGCCGCGGAGCACATTTACGGTGACGGCGTTTGCCGAATCCGGCTTGCCGATGGAGAGCTTGAGCGACCGGAAGTCGCTGACGATCCCCGTCGGTTCCGTCTTGGACAGGTTCGTCAACCGGACGGCATATTCCTCCGCGGGGAAGTTCTTGTAGGTCTTGCCGTCCAGCCGGATCTGCATTTTGCCATCCGCGGCGGTCATCGTTCTCGACTCGGCGGTATGGTGCGCCGTTTCGCGCCGCGAGCCGGTTACCATCGTTTTCGAATAGGAACCGTCCGTCTGCGCCGGTTTGCCGTCGTAGTCAAAAGCGGGCCAGCAAGTATTCAGCCGGGGGCTGTGTCCTTGGACAACGGGGCAGTACGACAGCATCGCCGGTCGATGGTAGGCCATGGCACCCATGGCGATATCGCGCCGATAAATCGAATCCTGCATCAGACACACGCGGCGGTCCACGGCTGGAATTGTGGAGAGATGGATGCGGAGTTCGCCCTCGTCGGCGAATTCCAGCAGCTCTTCGCGCCAATCGCCGAGCAGATCGACGGGCACGAATTTGTAGGTTGGTATCGGCCACTGCGACGTGCCTCGGTATTTGCGAATCGACCGGCCGCCGATCAGTTCCTTCTGCACGTCCGCGTCCCAGTAGATCGTCGGCTTGCCGAAACCCCAGTCGGTCGGAGTTTCTAGCTGCTTACCTGCGGCGGTCATGAGCCAGCTCCCGACGATCTGTTCTTTACCGCCGATCGCTCTCTTGTCGACGCCAAAGCACTCCAGTCCCGGTGCGGCCGGATCGAGATCGGCACAGAGGCCGCCGTGGACGTGACTGGTGGGAGTGTCAAGTTCCCACAAGGTCTCGCCCGTGGCCGCGTCGACCAGGATCATGCCGCCGGTTTCATTGCGGGTTTCAACATAGTTGTACATTTCCAGCCCGACGCGCGCTGGGTCGATGTCGCCGACATAGAGGCCGTCGGGATGGCCCTTGCCGGTGCTCCACAGTGGAACGCCCGTGTCGTCCAGGACCATGGAACCCAGCACTACTTCGTCGCGTCCGTCGCCGTCCACATCCGCGCATTGGGTGAAGTGGGCTCCCTGCCCCCAATACTTGACCGGCGCGCTGGCGTTGCAGAAATTCCAAAGCAGCCGAAGCTGGTCGCCAACCAGTTCGTAGGCCGCGACTTTCATCAGCCCGTACGTGCCCCGCAGGACAATCAAGCAAGGCGTGCGGCCGTCTAAGTAGGCCACGGCCAGTTGATTGCGTGATATGAAGTTGAAGCAGTCGAACCCCGCGCGACTCGGCCAGGCGGCGCGGGCGATCTCCTTTCCCGTAAGCCCGTCCCAGACGGCAAACCATTCGGGGCCGTCGACCACCCGGCCGCGTTCGTTGCGGGGGTCGCCCTCGGCCACCTTGGCGACCACTTCCGCACGGCCGTCTCCGTTGAGATCGTGGACGATGATCGGCGAAAACCAGTTGCGATGCTCGATGCCCCAGCCCAAATCGCGCCGCCAAAGGTGCTTGCCCTCGGCCGTGAAGGCGTCGATTTTGTAGGTGTCGGGCGATCGCTTCCATTGGGTGTAGTCGTCGTACAACAGCACGCTGCCCGTGGGATGCTTCAGCACGAAGTCGTAGCGCCCGTCGCCGTCCAGATCGCCGATGCCGACTTTCTCGACGTCGGTCACAGGACGATCGTCCGGCCACGCCAGCCGGATGGCGTGGTAGGCTTGTTGGGGCTCAGAGCTTTCGACTGGGCAGACGGCCAGTTCCTGCTCGCGCCCGTCGCGAACCTCGCACAGTCGGTAGCCGGTCGCCTGCTCGGCTTCCGGTGCGGTGTCGAGGAAATCCGTGGTAACGGTAATCGGCGCTTTGGACGCGCGGACGAACTGGCCCTCTGTGCTTTTCCGATCAAGGTGAAACGCGACGTCGGCCGGATCGTCGCGCAGCAGACGCCAGGCCACGTAGACGCCCTCCGGACGCCGCACCGCGACCAGCCCGCGATCGAGCTTCTCCTCGACGCGGCTTTCGGCATGGCCCTCGACGAGCGTGGCCGGGGGATCGTAGCCAAGCTGCCCGCGACGAAGCTCCACCTCATCGATCAACAGATCGGACCCCAATTTGCCGGTGAAGCTCAGCCGAAGCGACGAGACGTCCGGGGGCACAGTGAATCCTCTCTCGAAGCGCGTCCAGTCGCAGGGCCCGAACCCGAGAACGGTGCCTTGACGAACGTATACGCGGCCGTCCCCCAATCGCGGCTTGACCAGCTTGTCCCCGTGATAGCCGTCGATTATGAGCTTCACTGGCCGATCGCAAGCGGCCTTCAGCCAGAATGAAGCGACGTAGTCCTGGCCCGGATCGACTGCGACCGGCGTCGCGCAGGCCAATCGCCAGGCAATTCCCGGGCTGACTTCGCCGGGCACCCGCACCCTAATGGCCCGTTTCCCTTGGTGCGCGATCCCTTCGGTCCATTCTGCCTGGAGTGCGCCGGACGGTTCCGTCCAGACCCACGCATCGGGCTGACTACCGTCGCCTTGTTCAAAGCTGCCGTTGGGAACGGGCAGTGGTGTGGCTGCTACCGCCGCAGTTCCCGCGATCGCGGCAACCGTAAGGCAGTGGAAGATCGACTTCAGGAATTGGTGGTGCATGCTTGGTGCTCTCTTGAATCAATTAAATGTGTCCACCGGCCGAAAAATGGACCAGTCCCCGGCCGTGGGCGTGACCGGTTACGACTCAAACCTGCTCCGGAATCACGAACGGCTCGCGGTATTGACGCTTCAGCAGCGCATTGGCTTCGGTGGCCAGGACGCCCGTAAAACGTTCCGTTTCCGCATCCAGCGTCACCCACGGTCCCAGCACGGCCTGCGTCTTGTTCAGGTCGACGTCATTCATCGCCAAGTGTTCGGCGAATCGCTGAAGCGCTTCCAGGCCATCGTGGTCGCGCTGGAGGGCCTCTCGCACGGCCTCCGGATGGGCCGATTTCCCGAGACGATGCGAAATATTGCCCAGGTGTGACAGGCACGCGGACAGATGGCCCTGCTCGATATCCGTCTTGAGGTCTTCCTGCTGCCTGCTGCGCACGGCCTGGATGAAGTTCGTTTGCGGATCGACGGACCCGTCGTTGCTGAAGGTGCAAATCTCCTTTCCTTGGTTGTCGAATGCCGCTTGGGCGCCCAGGTCCAGATACCCGCCTTCGCATTGAATGATCAAGCCCGTGTTCGGTCCCCTGCCGCTCCACCGGTTGCGGATCGTCACGCCGGTCGCTGCCGTAGCCGCATAGGTATCCATCTGCTGGCTGCCCGGCTTGTCGGGCAGACCGCGGACTTCGTAGATCACCGGAGCCGAAGGGAAATCGCAGAAGACGATTTGGGTGTTTGGCGTCTGGCCTGCGTCTTTCAGGCCGAATCGTCCACCCACGCTCATCACGCGGCGCGGTAATCCGCGCTCGCGGAGCATCCAAAGAATCTGATCGAGCTGATGCGCACCGTTGTTGCCCAACTCACCATTCCCGGTATTCCAGACCCAATGCCAGTCGTAGTGCAACTCGCTCCGGTCAATAGGCAGTTTTTCAGCCGGTCCACACCACAGATCATAGTCTACGGTTTCGGGGATGTGCCCCCGGCCGTCGGTCTTGCCGATGCTGGTGCGCGCTTTGTAGCAGAATCCCCGAACCACCAGGATGCGTCCCAAGGCCCCGCTGTGCAAGTACTCGAAGGCCCTGTCATTGAAGCATCGGGAACGCATGTCCAGATCCGCCTGTACGACTCGGCCGTATTTGCGGGCAGCCTGGACCATTTTGCGCCCTTCCCAGATGTTGTGCGAAGCCGGCTTTTCCACGCACACATCCTTGCCTGCCTGGCAAGCCCAGACCGTGGCCAGCGCATGCCAGTGGTTCGGCGTGGCGACGGAAACGGCGTCGATGTCGGATCGCTCCAGCAGCCGGCGGACGTCGCGGCAGGTGGCGACTTTCTGCCCTCGCTTCTCAAATCGGCTCACCTCCCGATCCAGGATCGCCTGATCGACGTCGCAGAGTGCGACGACGCGAACGCCCGGCATCTTCAGGTAGTTGCGAATATGGGTCTGACCATGGCCGCGAAAACCCACCACGGCCACACGAAGATCGTCGTTGGCACCAAGGGCCTTGTGCGTGGGCGATAAGGCTGCCGCCGCGGCGGTCGCGAGCGACTGTTTGAGAAAACTGCGACGCGTGATGGAAGACATTTCAGGAAAAGACTCCGATTGTGTTAATGGGGTTCGTTACCGGTGCCCTTTGCACTCCACAAGAAAAAGCGGACGCTTTCCGAAGGAACCGGTTGGTTTTCTCCCACCGGTTCGGTTTCGCCTGAGGTAAACACACCGAGAAAGTTTCGTCCTTGGGCGGAAACGCTCACCGCTTGCGGCTTGTCACCGTGATTCCACACCACAATGCCGAGCCGGCCATCTTGGGCAAGGAATCCTCGCGCGACGGAATCTTGCCCCTCGAAGACAAAACCTTCGGTGTCGATGAAGCGGCCACGTTTGAAGAAGTCGGCGAAACGATCCCTCATCGCGATCACCTCACGCAGGTACTTTGCCGCCGGCTCCAGCGGTGTCGAGCAGACCGCGGGAACATTGGGGGGAGAGTTGCAGTCGGCGTAGTCCTCCGGTGCCGGCAGCGTGCCGCCGAGGTACTTCACGTCGGCCACATAGCGCGACTCGGTCTCGTGCTGCATCCCGTAAAGGCACGCCTGGTTGGTGACATTCCGGGTCGACATCGGGTTCGGGTTGCGTTGCGTCGCGATGATCTCCGGGAACGTGTAGAAAAACAGTTCCAGAAAGTTCTTTTCTTGGGACGTCGGGGTGAAGGGATAAAACCCGTTGCCGCAACCGTGGAAGTAGGGAAAGTCTTGCATCAAACCGTCGATGACCCATTCTGTCATGAGGACGAAATCGGGCCGGCGCGCTCGCAGCGCCTCGGTGAGCCTCTTGGTGAGCTGAAAACGACACTCCGCCCAGGCCTCGTTCGGTCGGGCATGTCCGTGCGACTCATTGTAACAGAACCCCGGCCCACCGATGCCGAACTGATCGTAAATCAAGCCATCGGCGCCAAGATCCTGGGCCTGAACGCCAAGTTCATACAGCCGCTGATACCATCTCTCCGATCCAAAACACGCCCGCGCAAAGGTCGGGTCGGGAGTCGATTTGAATTTGTTGTACCGATCCGCATAAGGCTTCCCGTCGGGCTGGAGCGAAGTACACTCGACGCCGTGTTCCTTGTAGAAGGCGCTCGCCGTATCGAGCAATTGCCCGTTGGCGTAAAGCATCACCTTCTTGCCGCGCTTCTGCACCCGTTCGATTGCCGCTTTGAGTTCCTCGGGTCCGCCCATCTTCGGGTCAGGGATGTAGTCGGGATAGTCGCGGTCGTGTCCGCCATGGGCCCAACCAAAGAGCCCCAGCACGTCGAGCCCCCACTTGTCGGCGATATCCGCCACGCGATCCAGCTCGTTGTAGCGGAACATCAGATCACCATTCTGCTGTTTCAGAATGCAGAGGAACCAGCCGGCGTTCTGGTTGCGGACCCAGTCGGGCATCGGCGCCCGTCGCATCCAGGTGTCGCTCCACGCGCGATAGCGCCTGGCCGCCGTGTGCCACGTTCCCGCATACGGCATCGCGACCGCCGGCGCAGACGACCAGCTTTGCCCGCTCATGCAGTAGGGCTCGTTCTCGAGCGAAAAATCGTAGCTGCTGCCCCTATTGGCGATGGCGAAGGTCTTGCGCGATCTCGTCTGATCGTGACACGCGAGGTAAAGCCCCGCTTCGCCGCCGTCGATCACAGAATACTGCATCGCCGCGGCCTGGCCCGAAGGATAGGTGAAGCGACGCAGCTTGCCGAGCTTCTCAGGCGTCGCCACGCGCTCGCCAAGACAGCTCGGCAGCAGCACGGCCAGCCCCTGGTGGTCGGCGCCACTCTTCTGGATGTCGAACAGAATCGGGAATTTGAAATGCTGCACACACCAGCCGCCGGCGCGGTTTTCGACCTTCCCGAGAAACTCGAATTCATCACCCGCCCGGCGGACTTGAAGCGTCAGGCCAACGTCCCATATCTGCTCGCCATGCCGAAGTGAGTCGTAGCGAAACTCGACTCCATCCTCGATCGCCGAAAACTTCGGTACGTTCTGATTGCCGGGTGTGAAGTCGATCGCATCGCTCAGCTTGAAGGGGCTTTCCCCTTTGGCAAGCGTAATTACCCACATTTGATCCGGCCGAACACTCCAGACCGGGCAGTCCGAACTCTCGGTCGTAAAACACATCGCGCCGCTGGGATTGACACGGAGCTGTCCGGTCGAATTTCTTAGCACGACGTTCTCCGCAAAGGCCTTGCGGATTCGGGGAATCCAGATTTCCGTATAACCGGTGCGGTTCATGTGCAGATTGTCGTCGCGGAAGATGTCCTTACGCGGCTCGCCGTTTTCGCCAAGCATTCCCTCGGAAACATCGACGTACGTTGCGTGCGGCAAACGGTCGCAGAGTTCCTTGCAGAGTCTGTTGGCTTCGGTCATAGCCGGCCAGAGCTTCCAGCGGGACGGGCTGGGTTTGAGACTGACAAAGTAGATTTCCGTTTCCGGCAGGGCGGTGTGGATTTGCTCCAGAAGCGTTTCCAGGTTGTCGCGCACCGTCGCGGGAGAATGTTTGCGTGCGATATCGTTTTCGCCGCAGTAGAACACCACCCTGGCCGGCTTGTAGCGGATAATGTATCGGTCCACCATCAGAAGCCATTGGGGGAGGATGGCGCCGCCGAATCCGCGATTGATGGCGTTGACGTCCTGGAAATCCTCCGGAATGAGCTTCCATCCGGTGATGCTGGAACTGCCCGCGAAAACCGTGCACCCCGGGGCCGGCATGTTCTCGGCATCCTCTTTGTCGAACTCCGCAAAACGCTTGTGGTATTGCTCCAAGGATGCCGGCCACGGAAGGGGCGTCTTTTGGTCCGCGTCTGCATTTCCGGCGAACACCAGGGATAGAAAGGCGGCGACTAGGATTCGTAGTTTCATGGGCATGTTCAGCGTCCTTTGAAATGGAAAAACGACTGTCATCATGATGACGATGTTCATTCGAGTAAAAAAACTGCCGTGCTGAATTTCGGCAGGTTGACTGAGAAGCTGCTTGAGTTCTCGGCAATGACTTGTTCGGTTGTGATTTCGGTAATCTTCCTGCGTGTTTTTGGCAGGATCATTCGCTTTCGGCCGGCGGTCTTGGTATGGAGCATCAGCCACGACTCGTTCGCCGACAGCACGTCGCCGCAGTCGGTGTAGACATGGACAGCGGCCTTTCGATAAATCTCTCTCAAAAGATCGGCGGTCACGCCCGGGATGGCGGAGAAGACTGACGTCCAGCCCGGATGTTTCTTCATCGCCATCATGGTCTTGTCCTTCATGTTTCCCGTTCCGCTCGCCATTTGGCAGACGGCCTCGCCAGGACGCACCGTGAAGAGGGTCTTCTGCCGCCTCGCGACCCCGACCGTCTCGGCTGAAGCGGCCAGCACGCCCTGGAGCATTCCCTCCTCCGCCCTCTCGAATGCGAAGCCGGTGAGGGACTCCATCCGCGCCAGGGACAGATCCTTTTGCGAGGCGTACCCCGGCGCGTAGAACCACAGCAGCGTTCGGTCTCGGGACCGCAGCGCCGCCACGGCCTCGCGCTGCCGGTCGGTCAGGTAAAAACAATCCAGAAAGACATAGACCCGGTAATCCTTGTCGAGAATCGCCTCGAGATCGTCGATCAGATACCAGTCGAACGGCGCGCCCGCCCGATAGAACTCCGCCATCTGGTGATGGTAAAGCGCATCGGAAATCTCGTTGTGAGGGGTCTGGCGGTATCCCAGATAAAACTCGCTCTCGGGCGCGGAAATGATCGCGACTTGCGCGTTGCGGCGGCGGGAATGGTTCATTGCGACGTCCGCCCACTTCTTCATACGTCCGACCGTGTCGACCAGCACAAGATCGCGGAACCAGCCGCCTTGGAGATCCATGTACCACAACCCAACGCCGTGTGTCACCGTATTGCCGAACTCGCGGTAGAGCAGCGCCTGCGTCTCCTCAACCGTATTGACATGACACCGTGGATCGGGCCGGGCTTTCCGCTTTTCAAGATAGGTTTGATCATCGCCTTCGTCAATAAACAACTTGCCGTGAAGCGCCGCACTGGCGAGATACTGACGCATCTCTCCGTCCTCTCCCAGCCCGCGGCGACGGTAAGTGTGCGGCGACGAAAGCATATCGAGGTGCTTCGACCGCAACAGCCTGGAGATACCCCGGTGATCCGATTCGATCGGCCAGTTTTCATCTTGCGTGTAACCGTAAAACGCCATTGTGACCAACGAGTTGTTGCTCTCCTCTTTGACGATCCGGCAGTAGTGCTCGATCATCTCGACTGCCGTCTGATTGTGGCATTCGAAGTAGTCCATCACCGCCCGCGACTGTTGTGGATCGCGCCAGGCGCCGGCTGTCATCCGCATCCGGGCCTCGGCATCCGGCACCCGGACCGTTTCGAAATCCAGCGACGGATCATTCCACGCCGTCCGCACTTTCTGAATGTCATCACCGTATTTCTCGCGCAGATAGCGGACCAGCCGCCGCCGCATCGACTCCGATACATCCGAAGCCTCGGGAGTCGGCTTGGATCCCCAATAAGCATCCCAGTAGAAGTTCTCCCCCCACGGGCCGTTTGTCACATGGATGCCCAGCAGGTTCTTTCCATAGTC
>JAAYEH010000234.1 GCA_012728855.1 Rhodopirellula sp.
AAGCAGTTCTTGACGCACACGCGTCATTTCGAGTTGTCAGCCGGGCTGCATGCCGCTGCCCGGTTTCAAATCATCATCCTCCTGAGACCACAAGTCACACGGCCGACACTTCAGACCGGCCGACTCGAACATCGCACCAGTGTAACACAGGCCCTGCGGAAGTCAGCTAGGGAAGCTTCCCCGCCTGCTGGCGGCGTCCCTGTCGAGCACGGTCCCGCCGTGTTGGCGAGACGACCGAGTGCCGGCACCACAAGAACGGCCAAATTGGGCTGATTGCCAAAACACCTGTCAATAGGACTTACGAGAAATCCGGAAATTTTTCCCCGACACCAGATGGCTAGGGGCCGCAACACATCGAATCTGCCTGCCGGACGGCTTGACGAAGACGGTGTGGACACGGAAGTCGAGCATACAATGTGGCCGAGTTGGGCCACAACGTGACCGTTGTTCGCTAGAGCCACAGAGGAATCCGTCTTAACAAGTTCGCTTAAAGGGCACGAGATGAGCAAGAAGACGATCGAGTTGGTTGACGTGTTCGAGGTTTTCTGGGACCACATCCGGAGGGCAGAGCAGGACGTACGTCGGAACGGCCACCTTGGTCGGCTGCCACCGGACTGCTCCAACGATCCGTGGGACGCCGACTTCGCTGCCGCATACGAAGCCGTCAAACGTTACCTTCGCAAGTTTCGCCGAGACCGGTTCTTCCCGGTTCCAGCCGGCCTCGCGTTTCGATCGGGCCCGATCCAGGCTGAATCTGCCCACCAAGCGTTGATGTATTTCCTAAACAAGCCTGACGAACTTCACGGCGAGGTGGGGGTCCTCGACTCAACCGAGTATGTGGCGATCAAGGCCGAAGCGATCAAGGAATTAGAGCTGAGGGACAAGGCTCGAAGGCCCCGGTTGAAGACGGACGCCCCGGTCAGTTCCCAGGACGCCAGAATGCTCGCTTCGTTGACAATGCTCCAGGCTTTCGTGATGGAACATCACTTCCCCGCGGGCGGAAACGTGGTATGTGAGCCGCTGACGTTGAAGCAAATAGTGGCCAAGTTCGGTTGGTCTCAGTCAACTGCGACTCGGAGAATGAAGAAGCTGTTCCCGCGTAAGGAAAAAGGCGACCCGGAAGGGATGGCTGCGTACAACAAGCTGTTCGCCGGCGAGGCACCGACAAGAGGTTACCTACAGGCATTCAAGGACGGGACACTGGATGTTGAAGCGATCTGGCGGGACCGGGCGTCGCGACAGGATGACGAGGATCGTGAATGACGAGTCATCAACCTGACCAGATGCCGTAGGGCGATGCTGGCCAACGCGATTTTGGACCAGGAGTCTTGCCGCATATGGCACTCGGCGGTCCCTTCTCGTGCGTAGCGACACCGTAGCCCACACCTCGGCTCGGTCACTCTTGTGGCCTCAAACAGCCGCTACATACGCCGGTATTCACCGGAATCTCTGGTTTTGAATACGACGCCCAGCCGGCGATTCGTCATATCTGCCTGCCGCGTCAGCGGTTGAGACGAGTCTCGGTCCGCTGCCGCGGGTATTCGTGGCTGACTTCCTCTGCTTGCGGGCAAGTCAACAACCCGCACAGTAGGAAGGGTCAGACGATGGTGACCGGCGAAGACTCGAACATGGGCGTGATCAATCCGGACGAACTCTACACGCTGAAGGCGTTCACGCGAAGGCTCGGAATCCGAGAGGCCACGCTGCGATCCGCTCGACGGGCCGGCCTCCGAGTGTACTACGTCCACAAGCACGCCTACGTCTACGGACGTGACTGGATCGACTACGTCCTGAGTTCCCAGGACCGTCGAACCGGTGACTCAGTCGCCGGCACCGTCTGACCATGCTGGTTGGAAGCGTCCCCGACTTGATCGTGGAGACACGAGGCAATGGCCAAACGGAAGCGTAGTTCAAAACCCGCTCGGAAGGTCCCCAAGGTTCGGATTGCCCGGCCCGCAAACCGACCGTTCCAGCTTCGGTATGACTGCCCGGTCGAGAAACGGCAGATCCGCATCTCGACAGGGACTAGAGACGAAGCCGAGGCCGAACGGCAAAAGGCGGAACTCGAAGCGAAGCTGCTACTTGGCATCGAGGCCAAGCCGGGGCAAACCACGGCGTTTGGCCCGGAGATGGACTGGTCGGACTTCCGAG
>JAAYEH010000235.1 GCA_012728855.1 Rhodopirellula sp.
CGTCGTCACGGTCTCCATTTGGCTGGGACGATGGAAGTGCCGATCCTGCGGCAAGACCTTTACCGACTACCCCTTTTTTCGTCTTGCCCTATAAACGGTTCGCCACCCCGTGCCTTATCCGACCCGCGCAATGCTTCCTCCGGGATGGGAAAGGAGAGGATTCTCATGGCCATCAGCTCCACCAAGCGAAAGTCGGTTATCGAAACACCGTCATGCACAACCGGCAGCGCATCGGATATCCCCTTCCTGATTTCCCGCCGCAAGACAGCGAGACTTCTCCGGAGGCGTCCTCCGTCGATCAAGCCATCGTTGATCACAGCCTGATCTGGCGGATGGTCGGCTGGTTGGGAAGCCTCACCCTCGCGTTGGACAAAGCCTGCCAGATGATTCTGCAAAGGAATCCCAATTCCCTCTGCCATCGTTACCCCTCCTGCGTCAACCCGGACAAGGCACGCAGCGATCAGCGTCAGAAGACGCTGGAAACCGCCGACCATCTGCTGCACGTCATCGAAGAGTGGGAAGCGACATTTGGCGAAAAATTCTTCCCCCGATTCGCCACAAGGTCGGGCTTCGACTGACGTAAGGTAGGGTTCCAGACGATTCTTCCCTCTCGTTTGGAGCCCTTGCGATGAAACAAGACGATGACGACTGGGCCGTTTTCTGGTGTTCGCTGCTCGGCGAGATCCTGCTGGACGATGTTCCCGCGGGACAGCGCAGACGGTATCTGAAGGATCTCAGCCAGAAAGAGGTCGCCCTTCCCAACGGGCGGCGGAAACGGGTCTCGCTCTCCACGCTCCGCCGCAAGGTCCGCCAGTTCAAGAAGCTGCGGATCGCCGGCCTGAAGCGGAAACCCCGCACCGACCGCGGCGGCATCCGCAAAGGCCGCCGGGCCATGCTTGAGCGGGCCATCCAACTCAAACGCCAACAGCCGCGTCGCAGTCCCCACGCCATCAACAAAATCCTGGCCCACGAGTTTGGCCGCACCATTCCCAAGGCGACTCTGAACCGCCACTTCCGCCAGGCTGGCGTGACGCGGAAGAAGCTGGCCGATCCGCAGCCGGTGATCCGTTGCCGCTGGACGCGAGACCACGCCAACGCCTTGTGGGTCGGTGATTTCTCCGAAGGACCGAAGGTGTTTCATCATGGACAGGCGGTGAAATCCCATCTGTCGATCTGGATCGACTGCCACAGCCGCTACGTGGTGGAAGGCCGATATTACTTCCGGGAAAACCTCGACATCCTGGTCGATTCGCTGCTGCGGGCCTGGGGCAGCCACGGAGCCAGCCGCGAACTGTACGTGGACAACGCCAAGGTTTATCACGCGGGAGCCTTGAAGCTGGCCGCAGCCGAACTGAACATCCACCTGCTGCACCGGCCGCCTCGCGATCCGCCGGCGGGTGGCATCATCGAACGCGTGATTCAAACCACCCAGGACCAATTCGAGGCTGAGGTCCGCGCCGGCCACGTGCTCACGCTGGAGGAACTGAACCGTTACTTCCAGGCCTGGCTGCACGCCGACTATCACCGCACGCTCCACAGTTCCACCGGCCAGACGCCCCTGGAACGCTTTGAAGCCTCCACGCGGTTCCGCCGGCACGTGAAACTCTCTGACGTGCTGGAGTTCTTCCACGTACACGTCCGGCGGAAGGTGGAAGAGGAGTTCTGCGACGTGCGGGTCAACAACCTCTACTTCGCTGTGGATGCCAAGCTCCGTGGCGATCGGGTGATCGTCGTCTACGACCCGTTCTCGACCATGGAGGAAGTGCGGCTGAAATCGTTGCACGGCGAGTTCCTGGGCATCGGCCGCCGCTACCAGCGCGAGCGGGGAGCCCATCCACAGCCGCCGCGCGGTCCGCAATCGCCCACCCCGCTGGATCACAGCTACCTGAAGCTGCTGGAAGAACAACACCGCCGGCAACAACAAGAGGAAGCCGCCGCCGGCATCGACTACCACCAGGCCCAGCAACGTCATCTCTGGTCGTTCTCCTCGTTCGCCGCCACGTTCGCCCGCTTGCTGGGCCGTCGCGGCGGCGTGTCGGCGCTGAGCACCCAGGAGATGGAACTGCTCAGCCAAGTGCATCAGCGTCATCCGCGGATCACGCGGAGGTTGCTGGAAGATGCCTTCGAACAAGCGGACCCGAAAACGATGGTGGTCATCGTTTTCCATTTACAGAACCTGCTTCAAGAAAGGAGCGACTGATGTTTCAGGAACACTTCAAACTCCGGCGGCAACCGTTTCGCGAACATGCCCCGGCCGATGCGTTGTGGATCGACGAGCGAATGAAAGAAGGTCTGGCGCGGCTGACCTACCTGGCCGAACTGGGGACGCTGGGATTGCTGACCGGACCGACGGGCGTGGGCAAGAGTGCCTTGTTGAAGCGTTTTCTGGCCGACCTGCCGCAACGTTGTGAAGCGGTCTACTGCCACCTGACTCACCTGCGGTCGTCCGGCGTGTTGAAGTCGCTGGTGATGCAGTTGGGCGAGGTTCCCCGGCTAGGGAAGGACCGGCTGTTCGAGCAGGTGCTCGCTGCGGCCCGTCGCGTGGAAGGGACGTTGCTGGTGGTGATGGACGAGGCACACCTGCTCGACGGCGATGCCTTAACGGATCTGCGGTTGCTGATCAGTTCGGCGGTCGACGTGGCACCGCCGCTGAAGCTTCTGCTGGTAGGCCAACAGACCCTGCGGGCGACCTTGAAGCGGTCGCAACACGCGGACTTGCTCAACCGAATCAGCGTGCATTACCAGTTGCGTGCGTTGAGCAAGGAAGGGACGAGCCGTTACCTGGACATCCAGATGCACCAAGCGGGAGGCATGGAGGATGTGTTCGACGCCGAGGTCAAGGGTCTGATCCACGACTTCACGGGCGGGATCCCTCGTCAGATCAACAATCTGGCGACGGCTTGTCTGCTGGGGGCCGCGGCTTCGGGCGTGTTGCGGATCGATACGGCGTTGTTTCAGCGGACCGTGTCGGACTTCCAGTTGACGTAAGGAGCGTTGCGATGACCAAGCGTTACAGTGTGGAACTACTATGGCGGTTGCGAAACGAGATCCGGATGGACTGGCTGATCGGTTACCTTCGTTGGCCCCACAAACGTCGGAATGGTCAGTTCGTGTTTGTCTGTCCGTTATGCAATGAATCGGAATCGGACGTGAACCCAAAGACCAATCTCGCGCGTTGTTTTCACTGCGAGCGGAACTTCAATCCGATCGAATTCACGATGGCGACTCAGACGGACGACTTCAAGGAAGCAGTGGAGTTTCTGAAGCCGTTGTTACGCGATTAGCGCAGATCAACCTACCGTTTCAGGGCCAGCACGACACTGGCCCTTTCTTCTTGCGCCGCGGCCCGCCCCTCTCCAAATGGAGTCACTCAAAGCGGTTCCCAATCGTCAAACGAATTTGAGTCGCCGGAGCCCACTTGCGTAGCGAACACGACACGCACGCCAAGGCAAGGTTGTCGGCGGTAATTCGCCCACCTGCCACTCGGGGAACGACATGATCCACATGGAAGGTCGCTTCCTGTCCTAGTTGGGACAGCCTGCAGTATTCGCACCGATCGCCGGCTCGCAGCACCACCTCAGCACGCAGGCGCGGCGGGATGTCGGTCATTACGACATCCGGAACTCCTGCCGGGATTTGCTCTGCGCGGAAACGACAGGATTTCCTACGTTCCTCCCGAGACCACCATTGTGCCCTTGCCCTGCTCTTCGACCCCGGCGGGAGCCCCGTAACAGGCCATTGCGGTACGACGCTGTTGCCCCCGAACTGACCACACCGAAGGATCCCGCATTAGCCCTTTCGAGGCTCATTCGCACGGCTTCAGCACTCGCTGTCTACGCCTGGCAGTGCCGGTTACCCGGTCACCACCCAAGACTCGCTTCCGGTTGCCGGCCAAGCTTTACCGGACGGGCTTGATTACCCGCATGGTCCCAACGAAAGGCTTCAGATTTGCGTTATGTTCATCGCGAAAGATAAAGACCCTGCCTGGCGTTGTGGTAAACGCCTCACGATCTCCGCGCGCGGCTGGCGATACGCCCGCTGGTCAGCGCAGCCCAACTGGGCAACCGCGTGTCCCATGTTTCGACGACCCTGTCGGCGAAGCCGCGCGCCGTCGCCGCCGC
>JAAYEH010000236.1 GCA_012728855.1 Rhodopirellula sp.
CTTTGTCTCGTGGCTGCGTCCGCAGCCGACCCGCCTCCGCAGCCGGTGAACCTCGCGCTGTTCCCATGGGGCGGCATTCCCACGGCGGTCAGTTCCGCACCCGATATGGACTATTCGGCTCAGAAAGCGGCCGATGCACGCGCCGATACGCAATGGGTGGCCGGGGCAGGGAAGGAGCCCCTGTGGCTCTGCGTTGAGTGGCAGTCGCCGGTTGTCGTGGAGCGAGTGAGGATCCACCCGGGTCAGTGGAAAGGTCGCCACTCTGCGTTCGGCCAGGGCACGATCGAGGTCCGGCACGACGGTCCGTGGCAAACCCTGGCTGCGCTTGGCTCCCCCCAGTTGCCCGAATCGCCGATCGAAGTAATGGTAAGCCCCTCGCGACCCGCGCGGGCGATTCGGCTGATGGTCGAGTCGGCCACGAGCGACCCGGTGGCGATCCGCGAGTTGGAAGTGCTCGGTCCTCGGCCCATCGCGCCCATGGATTTCGCCTTGGCCTGGCGGGGCACTTTCGTCTGGGTCGAACCGTCGCTCGTGATGCCGCAGCGCCAGCCCGAGCGGCGGCATATGCGAAGGCGCTTCGAGTTGTCGGCCGCGGGGCCGATCCGTGAAGCATGGCTTGCGGTGGCCGCCTTCGATCGGTTGGTGGGCATCTGGCTGAACGACCGGCTGGTGACGGACGACATGGGGTACAACGGCGGGTTGGGACGCGAGGCGAAGCTCTGCCGCCTGCCGCTCGATGCGCTCCGCGCGGGCGAAAACGAGCTCGCGGCAACGGTCGACGACGTCTATGAGTGCGGCAGCCGCGGCCTGTTGGCGGAGCTGCACCTCATCGACGACCGTGGCCAACGGACCGTGATTGCCACCGACGGGCAGTGGAAGGGGGAAGCCGATCAAGGGCTGGCCCCCAGGTGGCGCGAGCCGGGCTTCGACGACGCCTCCTGGGTGCCGTGCCGGGTGATCAGTGGGGCAGGTGCGAGGTGGCACGGCATCATGGCCGTGCGGTGTCCGGCCATTGCTCCCCAGGATGTGTTTGAGATCACCGAACTGGTGACCGGGAAGCCAGGGCAGCCGGGAAGCACCATCGAGTGCCGCATTGGGCTTCGATCCTCAACCGTAATCTCGACCGACTATGCGGTGGGCGTCCGCCTGGGCGAGCATTCGCTCGTCGCCAATCACGACTACGAGCTGGGCGGGACCGTCCTGCCGCCGGAAGAAGTCAAATCGAGCGACTGGAAGGCGGGCTTGCAGCGACTTACTCTCCGCATCCCCTTGCCGGAAGAGTTGCCGCGCATCGTGCCGGCCACGTTGCTCGTCAGTCGGCGAGACCGCGCCGCGGGCCTGACTTGTGCTTTGCCCGGCTGCCGCGCGGACGGCTATGGCCTTCACTTCTCGATCCCACTCGACCAACCTCAAGCCCCGGCCGCCGCGGCGGCCGACGGCTTCTCCCGCAACGAAATCCGCACGCTTGCCGGAACGCCCACGTTGTGCATCGACGGTCGCCCCACGGCCCCGATACTCTGGAGTTCGGCCTACGGCACCTGCCGCCGCTATGGCGGCACGGGCGTCAAGTTGTTTCGGCCGCTGGTGGCCGGTTCGCCGATCTGCGCGCCGGGCGACGAGGATCGCTACTATCCGTGGTGGTTTGCCCAGATCGATCGCATGATCGAATCGGCCTTTCGCATGGATCCGGAGATCCGCGTGCTGCCCGCGGTGTTCATGGATCCCAATCCCGAGGTTCTTTTCGCGGAACCTTCCGAACAGGCGCAGAGCGGCCGGGGGCAGATCACGATCCCCAATCTGATCGCGTATCCCGATCGGGCCCAGGTGCGGCCCACGTTTCTCTCGCACCAGTGGCGCCGTCTGGGTGCGGAGGGCCTGAAGCGGCTGGTGGTTCACATGCGCTTGCAGCCCTACGCTCCGCGTGTGCTCGGGCTGGCGTTTCTTGCCGGCCGCGGCGGCGAGAACTACTATGGCGGCAACGAGTTGAACCTGCTCCACGACGCCGCGCAGGGCTGGCGGGCGCGGCCGCGGGACGAGTGGGACGCGGGCGAGTTCTCGGCGGCAGCACGCCGGGTGTTCCGCGAGTTCCTCCGCGACAAGTACGGCAGCGATGCGGCGCTGGGGGCCGCCTGGTGTCGCACCGACCTGCGCCTCGACGACGTCCTCAACCCGGCCCGTGTCCGACGCGAGGAGGTGTGCGACATTCTGGTCGGCGCCCGGCGGCACGAGGTTTCGGGAGCGGTGCGCGATCCTCGCCAAGCCGGCGTAGGGACGCTGCCCATGGACTACTACCAGTGCTTCGCCGAGGGAATGCTCGATACCTTTGCGGCCTGGGGAGAGGCGGTCAAGGAGGCGTCCGACGGCCGCCTTCTCACCGGCTGCTATTACGGCTACACCCTGGCCCAGTTGTTCACCGAGGTTTCCGGGTTTAGCGGCCACACGGCGGTTGCCCGTGCCTGCCGCACTCCTTCGATCGATATCTTCTGCAGCCCGAGCGAGTACGACGAGAACCGGCGAGCGGGCGGGCACTACTGGGGCCACAACGTGATCGACAGCCTCCGCCTGCACAACAAGTTGTGGATCTTCGAGCAGGACTCGCGGACCTTTCTGGCCGACATCATGCCCAAGACGTTCGATCGCGCCGAGACGCTGGAGGTCATGAAGCGCGACGCGGCCGCCGCGCTGACACGAGGGGCCGGCTGGTGGTGGTACGAGTTCTCCGC
>JAAYEH010000237.1 GCA_012728855.1 Rhodopirellula sp.
AAATCGATGGGAGACAAGTACAACAAGACCCCTTTGGCCCGTTTGGACGCGCTTGCCGCGTCCCTGGGGCTGGGCGGGTTGTTCGTGAAAGATGAGTCTCAGCGCGGCAACCTGAAAGCGTTTAAGCTGCTGGGCGGCGCATATGTCGTCGCCAACAGCATCTGCCGCAAGCTGGGCGTCAGCATCGATGAAGTGGATTTCGATTACCTCAAGTCTGATGAGGTGAAGAGCAAGCTGGGGGATCTCACGTTTGCCGCCGCTTCAGACGGCAACCACGGCAAGTCGGTTGCGTGGGCGGCGCATGAGTTCAACCAGAAATCCATCGTCTACATGCCCAAAGGCACCGTGCGGGACCGTATCGAGGCTATCGAGCGCTATGGCGGCACGGTGGTGGTGTCGGACGACAACTACGACTGGTGCGTGCGCGAGGTAAACCGCCTGGCGGCGGAAAAGGGCTGGGAAGTGGTGCTGGACACCGCCAGCGAGGGTGATCCGCAGGTGGCTACCTGGGTGATGCAGGGCTACGCCACAATGGGCGTGGAAGCCATTGAGCAGCTGGGCGACGTGATGCCCACACACATGTTCCTGCAGGCAGGCGTGGGCTCTATGGCGGCGGCCATGGCGGGCGTGTTTATCAACCACTACGGCGACAAGTGCCCGAAGATTTACATCATGGAGCCGCATCAGGCGGCGTGCTACTACGACTCGGGCGTGGCAAGCGACGGCGCAGCCCGCAGCGTGGACGGCGACATGGACAGCATCATGGCGGGGCTGGCGTGCGGCGTGCCCAACCCGATATCGTGGGAGATCATCCGCAACTTCGCGGACGGCTTCTTCTCGTGCAGCGACGTGCTGACCGCCAACGGCATGCGCATACTGGGTAACCCGCTTGCGGGCGACCCGCGCGTGGTGGCGGGCGAATCCGGCGCGGTGGGAACAGGCCTTGTTGACGAGATCATGAAAAGAAGGCCGGATATAGCGGCCGAGATCGGGCTGGATAATACCTCCCGCGTGATCATGTTCAGCACGGAGGGCGATACCGACACGCAGAACTACCGCGATGTCGTCTGGTACGGCAAGTATCCCAGACTTTAAGGCGAGTGAGCCGAGCCGTGCAGGAATTCCTCTGCGGCTATGAGGTCCTCCCGGGTATCAATATCGCAGAGCTGGAGGGAATCCGGCACGTGGAATATGCGGATCAGGCCTTCATGGCGGCAGGCCACCGTCTTGCCGGATTCCTCGCCGACAAGGCTGCTGAGTTCTGCGTATAGAGATGACGGGTAGATGACTGGATTTCCGCTTTGGCCGTTGTGCGCCGCCATAAGTATGGTGCCTCGCTCATAGCTTTGGAGCATGCCGTCCAGCGTTTCCCGCCTGAGCAGAGGCTGGTCCGCGACGCAGAACATGCAGGCGTCCGTGCCATCCATCAGCTCCAGCCCCATGCGGATGCTTCGGCTGACGCCGAGATCCGGCCGGTCGTTGACAGTTCCGTCGATGCCGTAGCGCTGCGCGATGGCTAAGAGCTCAGGGGTGGCGGCAACGATGGCGCGGCGGTCAAAAGGCGCGTCGCGCAGGTTTTCCAGCGTGTATTCGATGACCGGTTTGCCGCCCAGCGGGGCAGCGAGCTTGCCGCC
>JAAYEH010000238.1 GCA_012728855.1 Rhodopirellula sp.
GCGCTTCTCAGTCCAGTTGTCGTGCGCACAGGCCGCGCAACCGGCAAACCCCCGAGAAGCGGCGGCAAAATGGCGAGTTTACATGCGATGCGGAGAGTTTTCCGCCCGCGCGGAAGGATTGCTTTTGCGTGTAGCATAGCTCGTTTTAGGCCTTTGTCGTCGCGGCCAGCACTCCCTGGAGATTCCGCTAAAAGAGGGGACTGGCTCCGTTCAGGCCGAAGGGGGTCGGGAGTCTTTTTTTCGGAGCGGCCGCCCCAAGCGGCCGCTCCGAAAAAAAGACTCCCGACCCCTTACCGCGTCGCTGAATCTTCGCCGGCGACATGCTTCAATCAAGCCAAGTCACCCCGACTTGCGCAATCACGATTACCCGGCAAGCTTTGGAAACTGTGCGTTTTAGGTAATTTGGGTGTTGATTTTTGCCCCTCCGGCCATTCTAATCGAAAGAATCGGGGCATTTGTATCGGTAGCAGTCTGGAGGACTCTCGGGCTGGCCGTAGGGGTGCGGCGGCTTGCGAGTTTCGCGAAATGTTTGACGGTATTGGATTTTTTCCTTACAACGGGAAGAATCGCTGCAAAGGCGTCTGGGTTCACTCATCGAGTGTGGGACTTCATAGGAGACTGATCCATGAGGATCTGGGATACACTGCGTCGCTTGACTGGCAAACAAGGTAGTGGTCGACGGGGCCGGTCCGGCAGGAATCGAACCCAGCAGGACAGGCATCTCAAGAACCGCGGACTGCAGATGGAGCAGTTCGAGGATCGGGTGCTGCTGGCGATCGCTCCCAACCTGCTCGAAGTCGTGCCCCGGGTGGGCGAAAACTTGCTGGATCGCAACGACACCGGCATCCGTTACGAGGCGCCGCGAGAGCTGACGTTTGTCTTCAATGACGAACAGATCATCGACTCCAATACGCTCGCCGGCATTCGCATCATCCGGTCCGGCGGTGATGGGCAGTTCGAGATTGAGAACGGGGCAGCGAACCTTGCCAACACCAAGGCCGACGTCCTCATCAGCTCCAGCGCGAACCAAGCCTACTTCGTCGGCATCGGCGACAAGTCGAACGAAGTGATCGTGCGTTTTGCGGAAACGCTGCCCGACGACCTCTACCGCATCACGGTCGTGGGAGACAACACGGTCACGGGCATCGCCGACAATGCCCCGCCGCTGAGGAACACGGCGGCGCAAGGCGGTCTCGCCTACCGCTACGACACGTTCCTCGGGCATGGTGTGGACCAGTCGCTCGACTTCGAGTTGAAACTCGGTCCGCAGGTCGAGGCCGTCGTGCCGCAGCCCGTTGTCCGCGAGAGAATTCTTCAGATCGACAATTTCAGCCAGCTTTGGGAGGCCGATACTTTCACGCTCCAGGTCGGCAGCGCCCCCGTCACGTTTGAACTCAGCTCCGACACCTTTTTGCGTTCGCCCAACAACGTGAGAGTCGACACCTCGGGCGTGACCAACGCAGACGCGCTCGCCCTACGCATACGTGACGCGATTCGTGGCAGCGTGATCGTCACGGGCGGCTACG
Organism: Rhodopirellula sp.; assembly: GCA_012728855.1. Classification (GTDB taxonomy): domain Bacteria; phylum Planctomycetota; class Planctomycetia; order Pirellulales; family Thermoguttaceae; genus JABWBD01. Next base: position 1,527 of record JAAYEH010000238.1, read on the forward strand.
CGTCCCCATCGGACGTGAATGCCGTCGGCAACCAGGTGACGATCACGGGCGCGGCGTTTACCGCCAAGCTCACGAAAGGGTTCCAGAACGCGTCGGCTGTGACCCTGTTGGACGGAGGAATCGTCCAGCGCGAAGACCTCGTCACCGTATACTTCGATTCCGCGGATTCGCTCAATGCCATTGCCGCGGAGAATATCAATTTCTACCGCCTCTTTGAAGCCAACGGCAGTAGGAGCCCGTTAACTCCGACGTCGGTCCGCTACAACGCCGCCACCAGCTCCGCCGTGCTCGATTTCGGCGCCGGCGGGCTGCCCAAAGACACTGCTTTCAACCTGCGGATTGGCAGCGACATTCTCACGCTGGGCGTCACGCCCACCGCGGTCGCCGCCAGTGACAACGATTCCAGCTTCGCCGCCGCCGAAGCAACCGCGAACAACCTGGGAGTGCTTGATCCCAATCCATCGGAAGCCACCATTCATTCGATCAGCGCGGCGATCGAACTGCAGGCAGGACCGTTGCTGCGCGAGGCCGGCGGCAACGATGAACCGGGCCATCGGGATATCCCGGTGAGCGGCGAAAACCATATCGGCAGCCGCGGAACTGCTCCGTTCACGCCGGGTACGATTCATTTTCCGCTGGGCATCATTCCGGTGAAATATTACAGTTTCCCAGACACCTACGGTCCGGACCCACAGGGCAATACGCTGCGCAATGCGATCAACCCCGAGCAGAAGCAGCGGACGCGGGAGATTTTCGAGTTGATTTCTCGCACCAGCGGCGTCCGCTTCGTGGAAACGACCGGTTCGGGCCTGCAGGTCGTGACGGGCGACATTCGCGTCTTGGCGCCCAGTGCTCCACCCGGCTCGGTGGGTGGCGTGCAAAAAGGCGACATGATCATTATGAACAGCGACCGTTATTGGGGCATAAGCGAATACGGCGGAGAATGGTTCAATACCGCTTTTCACGAAATCGGCCACTGGGTCGGCTTGGATCACGCCTACGATCTCAACTCGATAATGGGGGCTGCCGAAGAGAGTCCGAGCAGCGGCGGCGAGGTCTTTCCCACGGATCACGACGTCGTCCATCTGCGGCGGCTCTATCCGCGGCAAAGCACCGATATCGATCTCTATCGTTTCGAGGTGCAAAACTCCGGCGCCTTTACCGCGGAGATCGATGCGCAGCGATCGGGCAGCCGGCTGGACAGCGTGCTGACGCTCTACCGGCAAGACCCGGACGACCCGAGCGCAAAGACCGTCATCGCGCGCAACGACGACTTCAACGGCGAAGACTCCCGCATTTCCCTGGATTTGCAGCCGGGGACGTATTTCCTCGGCGTCAGCAGCACCGGCAACATCAACTACGATCCCGACGTTGAAAACAGCGGCGCCGAAGGCCGAACCGACGGCGACTACGACCTGACCATCCGCATGATACCGAATGCCGGCACGCACCTGACCGATACCGAGGGGGTCGCGCTGGACGGCGACGCCGACGGCAAGCCGGGGGGCGATTTTGTCTTCTCTTTCCGCACCGCGGCCACCGCCGACACCGTATTCGTCGACCGCATCGCGCCGGACGGCGGCACGGGGACCGTTGCCAGCCCGATCAATAAAATCTCCGACGCACTGACGACCGTCGTCGCCGAGGGCAAGAAGATCGTCCGCATCGTGGGCAACGCCGGCGCGGACAGCCGCCTGGGCACTGCCGGCGATGCCGTGCCGTATCTCATCGGCAAGTACAACGAGGTGCCGCTTCCCGACGGCGCCAGCTTCGAGGTTCCCGCCGGCGTAACGGTGATCGTCGACGAAGGAGCGGTGATCAAGCTCAATAAGGCGAACATCGACGTCGGCACGTCGGACACCCTCTCGCCGCGGGCCGGGGCAGCTTTGCAAGTGCTCGGCACGCCCTCGGCGGACGTCTACCTGACCTCCTACCACGACGACACCGTCGGCGGCGACAGCAACGGCAACGCTCCCGGCGCCCAGGGCGGCAACTGGGGCGGGCTGGTCTTCCGGGCCGACTCCGACTACGACGGGCTCGGCTTGCAGGATGCCGCCAACCCGATCTTTTTGAACACCGTCAATCACGCCACCATCACCTACGGCGGCGGCCGTGTGAACATCAATCCATTTGAAGACAAGTCGTTCGATCCGATTCATATCGAGGCCTACAACCGCGACGAAAAAGTGGCGGCCGGCGCCTCGTCCTTCGGTCCGCGGCCGACGATCACCTACAACACCTTCCACAACAGCGCCAACGCGGCGATTTCCGCCAACCCCAACAATTTCGACGATTCGCTCGGCCGCGGCGGCCCGCATATCCGCGGCAACAAGATCACCGGCAACACCTTCAACGGGCTCTCGGTCCGCGTGGAAATGGCGCTGGGGGCCCCTCTCGATCCGCTGGACGCCTTCGCGCGTTTCGACGACGTCGACATCGTTCACATCTTCACGCAGAACCTGCACATCAGCGGCGCGCCGGGCGGTCAGATCACCGCGGACGGAACGCCGGCCCACGCCGGCCGCTTGGAAGTCGCACCGGGCGTGATCGTCAAGTTGGGCGGCACGCGGATCGAAGCGGAGCGCGGCGGCGCGAACCTCATCGCCGAAGGGGGGCCGAGCAGTCCCGTCGTCTTCACCTCCATCAACGACCGTATCTACGGCGCCGGCGGCACCTTCCAGACCAACCAGCAGAGCGTCAACTCCGTAGCCGAGCCAGGCAACTGGGGCGGCTTGATCTTCAACGCCGGCAGCCGCGGCAGCCTCGACTACGCCAAGGTCTACTACGCCGGCGGACTGTCGACCTTCGGCGGGGCGTCGAACGAATTCAACACCATCGAGATCCGCCAGGCCGACGTCCGCATCGCCAATAGCCTTTTCCAGAACAACGACGACGGCTACGACGCCACCACAGGCCAATTCAACGTCAACCGCGACGGTCGCGGCGCCACCCGTCCCGCCGTGATTTATGTGGCCGGCGCGCAGCCGATCATCGTCAACAACACGTTCCTCAACAACGCCGGCGCAACCGTCTTCATCGACGCCAACTCGTTGCAGGCCGTCGTCCGGCCCGACTACGGCCGCAGCACGGTGCTGGTCGATCCTTCCTGGCAGCCGGACGACCCGGCCTGGCCCGCCGACCAGTACGGCTTCTTCACCCAGTTCGCCGACAACCAAGGCCCGCTGGTCCGGCTGAACCGCTACGACGCGGTGAATTCCATCGTCTCCGCGTATTCCCCGGGCGACTACGCCCTCAACGGCATGGAGATTTCTTCCGGCACGCTCGACACGGAGACCGTCTGGGACGACACCGACATCGTCCACGTCGTCCGCGGCGAGATCATCGTGCCCAACCTGCACACATACGGCGGACTGCGTCTGCAAAGCAGCCTCACCGAGAGCCTCGTCGTCAAGCTCCAGGGCGACATGGCCGGCATCACCGCCTCCGGCAGTACCAAGGACATCGAGGACCGGATCGGCGGAACTTTGCAGGTCATCGGCACCCCGGACCACCCCGTGATCCTGACCTCGCTCCGCGACGATACCTTGGGCGCCGGTTTCCGTCCTGACGGCGGCGTGCAGACCGACACCAACGGCGATCGCAACCTCTCCACCGGTAACCCGGGAGCGGCCGCCGCGCCGGGCGATTGGCGGAGCGTGGCCTTCGATCGCTGGGCCAACGATCGCAACGTGCGGATCGTGATGGAAGCGGAACCGGCCGTCGGCGCCGCCGCGGCCAACGACCTGAATCGCGCCTTCGCCACCGCGCAGCACCTCGGCGAACTCGCTCCCGAGGACAAAGACGCCGATGAAAATCGCCCCGCCGGATTCGAGGTGCATGGATTCATCAACGCCGACCGCGGCCAGGATGAGGATCTCTACAGCTTCCTCGCCAAGTCGGGAACCGAAGTCTGGATCGATATCGACCGCACCGCCGGCGCGCTGGATACCGTGGTGGAGTTGATCGGCAGCAGCGGCGCCGTCACCTACCGGATCAGCGAGGACTCGCTGACGGATGTTCCCGAAGAGGATGATTATTCGTTGATCGCAGATCGCGACTTTGGCGGCGACTACTACAGCAGCAACGTGAAGGACGCCGGCTTCCGGATCTCCCTGCCGCGTCCCGCTGGGGCTACCTCGGACGTCACGACCCCCTATTACCTCCGCGTGAAGAGCGCCGGCGGACAAACCAGCGGCGAGTACCAGCTCCAACTCCGCTTGCAGCAACGCGACGAAAAGGCCGGCTCGACCGTCCGTTTCGCTGATATCCGCTATGCCACCAACGGCATCGAGGTCCACGGTCTGCCGTCCCACTCGCCATTGACGGGCGAGGTCGGGGAAGACCGAACGCAGAGCACCGGCACGTCCAGCGCGCAGAATCTGGGGAACCTGCTGGATAACGAGCACAACACCGTCAGTGTGGCCGGCAACCTCGGCGCGGCCAGCCAGGTCGACTGGTATCGCTTCACGCTCGACTATCAAGGAATCCAGGACATTCCCGGAATCAACGACGGCGGCAAGACCTGGTCGACGGTGTTCGACTTGGACTACGCCGACGGCCTATCGCGCCCCGACGCCACCCTGGCCGTCTACGATTCGGCCGGGCGGTTGATCTTCGTCAGCCGCGAGTCGGATGTCGAAGACGATCAACCGGGCGACCCGGACGCCGATTTCGACGATCTCACGCGCGGCAGCGTGGGCAAGCTCGATCCCTTCATCGGCAGCGTGCAGCTTCCCGAAGGCAATGGCCAGACCTACTACGTGGCGGTTTCTTCCAACCGCTACCTGCCCGCTGCCCTCAACGCTGTCTTCGATGGGACCAACGGCCGCGAACTCGTGCGGTTGGAACCGATCAATTCGATCCAGCGGATCGTCGAGGATCACATCGGATTCCAGGGCTACACCTCCGGCGACCGGTTGCTCGGCGACACCGCGGAAATGGAACCTGTGGCGAAAAACGGGATGTTCAACATCACCAGCGCCGGCGCGCTGGACACCCACGTCCGTCCCTTGGAACTTCGCGACGTGACGCTGTACACGCTGACCCGCCGCGATCTGCATACGGTCAACCCGCAGACTGGGGAGTCGACGGAAACGACCGACAATGCCGGCTGGGCCGGCGATTTCGTCAACGGCAACACCAGCAGCGGTTGGCTCCCCACGACTTCCGCCGAGGCAACGGATCTAGTGATGCGCTCGGACGGCCGTTTGTACACGGTGGTCGCAGGACAGATCTACGAAGTCCAAACCGGGACTAGTTCAACCTCAGTCGGAACAAGGACTTTGGCAGGCTCGCCAAGCATTCCTCTGCCTTCGAGCAATCCTTCCCGGTCGGGCGCCACTGCAACGGACATCTCCGCCCTCAACACCGCTTTGAACAACGTAACGTCCCACGAGGCCACGTACACGCCCCCAGGCGGTTCCGAAACACGTTTCGAGGACATTCCGGCGTTCACGTTCCAACGCACGGGATTCAGCGGCAGCAGCCCTACGTATTACGTCTACTATGCGGTCGTGGAACAGGGTCTCAGTGCCAGCGGAGCTGAGTATTCGTTCCAGAAGCTCTACCGCGCTGTGGGAACGGGAACGAGTAGTTTCGGCAACACGCAAGCCGACACCACGAATCATGGCTTCCGCGGCTACATGCTCGACGCTAGCGTGACGCCTGCCTATGCCAGTCGGACTTGGACCGACTCGAACAGTGCCTCGTCGCCGACACTCGTGCTCAACGCGGTGGTTCCTGGCACCCTGGGTAACGGGATACAAGTCGTGATCAACGTGAGTCAAGGTTCAAACGGCGTAACTGCGATTAATGGAGTGATCACCGTCAACCGGACCGAGGCAAATCCGACTGTCGCCAACGTGGTATCCGCGATCAATGGCGATGCGAACGCTCGCAGATATGTCAAGGCAGGCTATTACCGAGGTTCAAGCAGTGTCGGAATACAAGGCTCAACGACTATCACCCTTGATAACGGCAGTGGCAATCCGTCCAATTGGGGGCAAGAGATTACCGGCATTGCGCTCGACCGTTTCAACAATGGAACCCTATATGGGGTTACAGAGGTCGGCACGATCCTGCGAATCGCCAGCAACGGGCAGGTAACGCAGTTGGGATCACCGCACCCGGTCTCCTTTGCCGGCGCTGCCCTTGGCCCGCAGAATTTGTACGAGGGGGCGTATCAGCACTACATCTTCGCAAACACTGACGACGGCGAGCTATACGCTTTCGACACCAACGATCCCAATGGTGCCCTGCGATCCATCTTCGGCGCCGGCGAAAACCAGCAGTCCGCGTCGAGCACATGGACCAGCGGCAATGTCGGCCTGGCCTTCTCCCCGCTGGACGTCAATCTCTGGCACACCACGGAATACCGCTCCGGCGACAGTGGGCACGGCATCAACCCGGCCCCCGACAACAGCCGCACCGGCCTCGATCTCGAGCCGCACTTCGTCGGTCCCGCGGCCGATGTTCGCGAGGTGGCGGAAGACGGCGGCGGCGTCAGTTTCTACTTCGGAATGGAACCGTGGAGTTCCACCGCGATGGGAACCGACAACAACCGCTATCTCCGCTACGAAGGAGGCCGGAGTCAGCTCGGCGTGCTCAACGAGGATTACCAGCGCGACCTCACATCCAACCCCAACTTCTTCCCGACGGGCGTTTCCGGGTCATACAACCTGCCGGGCGGGGCTTCCGGCTCGCTGGTGACCAACACATTTTATCTGGACGACTACATCTCGACCGACCGGCCGACGCTGTACTTCAACTACTTCCTTCAAACGGAGGACACGAACAGCAGCGAATCCAACCAGCAAGGCGCCCGCGACACTGCGCGGGTGTTCATCTCGAAGAACGGTGGGACTTCGTGGGAAATGTTGGCTACCAACAATACGGATCGCAACTCGTATCCGCGCTGGCTGCTCCATCAATTGGATCCGGACCACCTTCTCGGCGAACTCCCCTCATACCCGACGCACACGGTCCAGGAAAACACCCGCGACAAGTACGACACCGGCTTGGAGCGGGTGCAGGAACTATTCGACTCGAAGGGCACATGGCGGCAAGCGCGAATCGATCTGTCGCAGTATGCCGGCCTAGCCGGCGGGCTGATGCTGCGGTTCGACTTCGCCACCGCCGGCGCCGTCACCGGCAGCCTCGGCAGCGTGCCCGGCAACGACCACGGCGACGCCAATACCACCGGCCGCCATGCCGACAACCGGCACGAAGGTTTCTTCATCGACGACATTATCATCGGCCTTGCCGAGCGCGGCGAAATGGTCACCTCTAGCTCCAACCAGGCCGCCACCACCGGTTATTCCCAGGTGCCCTACAACAACGACGGGGCACCGGAACCCGCGCCCGTGGAATACCTCACCGGCCCTTATCAACTCGAAATTCGCCGCGGCACGACTTATGGGTCGCAGATCTATAAGCTCGGTCCGGAAATCGTTCTCGGCGGGGTCTACGACAGCGACAGCAATTTCTTCGACACGAATTCGCGTTTTGTCACCGGCGAAACCGAAGGCTCGACGAGCCGCGGTCGCATTCTCCGCGGCGATTCCAACCACGTGCGGCAGCAGGGACGTCTGGTGCTGGAGCAGAACTTCATCGCTTACCCCGAGAACTACGGCATCTGGGTCGATACGGCGCACCAGACGGCCGGCGTGGCCGGCGCTACGTCCACCCAGTTGCGCGATCCGGTGACCGGACAGTCCCCCTTGGGCGCGTTCATGAAGTTCGAGCCGCTTACCGCCTCGAACGTGACGCCGGGCGTGGTGATCGAAAACAACGTGGTTGCCAACTACGGCGCGGTGGGCATCACCGTCGAGGGGGATCCCAATAGCGGCACCTTTACCATTACCACCAGCCCCTTCGCACGGATCGTCAACAACACGATCTATTACGGCGGCACGGCCACCGACCGCGTCGGACTCATCATGCGCAATTGGGCCAGCCCGACGCTGATGAACAACATCCTTTCCCAGCCGAACGTCAACGGTGGCACCTACTACAACGGCACCGGCCTCGATTCGTCGACCTGGATCACCCATCTGGTGCTGCACGGCGGCACACCGAATCTCACGGGCAACATCATCCCCGTGAACACGATCCATATTCCCGGTAGCCAGGAACTCTTTGTCAACCCGAACCTGCTCAACTTCAACCTGGTGGCCGGCAGCGCGGCGCTGGACAGTTCGCTGGAGGGTCTGGATGACCGGAGCAATATCACTTTTCTCAACGACGTGCTGGGCATCGCGCGTTCCAATATCGTCGCCCCGCTTTACGATTTGAACGGCGACCGGCGGGTTGATGATCCCGACGCGCCCAATGCCCCCGGCCAAGGCGAGAATCCATTCCTCGACCGCGGCGCTCTGGAGCGGACCGACTTCCCCCAGACGGCCCCTACGGCCACCATCGAAGTACTGGCCGGCAGGACGATCTGGCCGGACTACGAAGGGCCCGACTCGCCCACGCCTACCATTGGCGACCGCAATCCGGCAAACGATCAGATCACCATCGTCGGGGAAGACCTGACGGCGTTTGTCATCGATCTGGAGGATGAAATCAGCGGCATTTTCGACCCGCGGACGATCGTCAACGGTGTGGTGACCTATGGCGCCGTCAAGCCGGAAGGACTGCGGCTTTACCAGGACGACGTCCTCTTGGAAGTCGGCATTGATTACCTCTGGCAGTACGAGGACACGACGGATCGCATCACGCTGAAGCCGACGTCCGGATTCTGGCAGGCGGGCAAGCAATACCGCATCGAACTGCTCAACGACCCCAACGACCCCGACTCGATCCGCGACTGGGCCAATAATCCCGTCCGCACACAGGATACCGTTTTCATCATCAACTACCCCGGGCTCGATTTCGGCGATGCGCCGGATCCAGCCTTCCCGTCGCTGAAGGATCTCGATCATCCCGAGGACGTGCTGATCGGGGGCGCCCGCCACATCGTCATCCCCGGCTTTTCCTTAGGCGCGATGGTCAGCAGCGAGGCCAACGCCAGGCAGAACCGCGACGCCAGCGGCGACGACGACGACGGCGTGACCACGAGCGGGCCAGCCGGCACCCCGGCGGGCCAACGGCGGCTGTTGCTGGCGAATGATCCGCGGTTCACCGAGACCAACACGATCCAAGTCGATCTCACTAACACCGCGACGATCAAGGGATCAGACCCGGGCGAATTGATCGACGGCAAGACATTCTCGCTGCGCGACTGGCGAGGGCGGACGCTGATATTCGAACTCGATTTCGACGGCACATGGATGACTGGGGTGAACGAGCGAGTGAACCTGGCCGGGACAACCGACGCGGTTGGAGTAGCCGGGCGGATTGCGGAGGCGATCCAATTGGCACACCGGAGCCCGCTGATCGCCGTCGATGCTCAGCCGCCGGTGAGTGACGCGGTGACGCTGCTGGGGACGGACGTTCAATTCGACGCGATGGACAGCGGCCTGGCGTTCGACCTGAACCGGATCACGGCATCGGCCCCGGGTGACTTGAGCGACGGCACCACCTTCTCGCTGCGCGATGGGCGAGGGCGGACGCTGGTATTCGAACTCGATACCCTGGGCGATGGTGTGTCGGGGACGAATTGGCGGGTGGATCTAGACGGGACAACCGATGCGGTCGAGGTAGCCGAGCGGATTGCGGCGGCGATCCAATTGGCACACCGGAGCCCGCTGATCGCCATCGATGCTCAGCCGCCGGTGGACGAAACGATAACGTTGGTGGGGGCGTGGGCGCAGTCCAACGCGATGGACAGCGGCTTGACGTTCGACCCGGATGGGGCGATCAAGGCATCGGACCCGGCCGATTTGACCGACGGCAGGACATTCTCGCTCAGCGATTCGCTTGGGCAGACGCTGGTATTCGAACTCGATTTCGACGGCACATGGATCGAAGGGGTGAACCAGCGAGTGGACCTGGCCGGGACAACCGACGCGGTTGGGGTAGCCGGGCGGATTGCGGAGGCGATCCACCTGGCATACCAGAACTCACTGATCGCATTCGATGCGGAGGCGGTCGGCGACACGGTAACGTTCCTGGCGGGGTGGGCGCAGTACGACGCGATCGACAGCGGCTTGACGTTCACCGGTTTCATCGCTCCGAAGCTGGACGTGTGGATCGATTACGACGGCACTGGAACGTGGGAAGACGACGAGTATGTAGGACAATACACGCTCACGCCGGGCGCAAACGTCATTCCGCTCTCCATGCCGGCAGATGATGGCTCGCTGACCGAGCTGGTGGAATGGAAAACCGACGAGTTCCAGCGCGACGTCATTGCTCGGTTCCGCTTGAGCAGCGCCGGCGTGAGCGGCACGATGGGAGAATCACCGGACGGCGAAGTCGAGGACTACCAGATCCGCCTGCTCCGCTACCGCCAGGATTTCGGCGACGCGCTGGCCTACGTGTCGGACATGGACGAGAGCGCGACGACGATCGGCGCGGATCTCACCGGCCTGGGGGCCTGGCACCAAGTCTACTCCACAGCCCTCTCGCCCGGGCTGACCGAGGAGCTATTCCTGGGCGACGGAGTGACGTCAGAACTCGACGGCGTACCCAGCGCCGCCGCCGACAGCGACGCCGGCGACGACGGATTGGTTGGCACCAGTGCCATCGTTCCCTCCGCGGTGCGCCGCTCGTGGATCGACCTGAAGGTCACCAGCACCGAGCGCGACGTGGACGGCAATCCGACCCTCTTTGACGAGGGGGTTTACGTCAACGCCTGGATCGACTTCGATGGCGACGGGGATTGGGACAGCGTTGGCATCGAGGAGCACATCCTCGACGGAAAATTGCTCGAGGCGAGCGACTACGTCGGTGACCATGCCGACGGCATTGTCCGACTGTATTTCGACGTGCCCGTAGACGCGCAGCTCGGGGAGACGAACCTCCGCGTCCGGCTGGGCACCGAACCGGGCCTCTCCTACACGGGCATGGCAGTCGACGGCGAAGTGGAAGATCACCGCGTGACGATTGTCACCGCGCCGGAGGACTACGGCGACGCGCCGGACAGCTACGGCACGTTGGCGGCGAGCGGCGGCCCGCGCCACTGGATGGATCCAGATTTCTCGTTGGGAGCGACGGTATCGGCGGAAACCGACGCGAGCCTGGCGGGGGACACGGGCGACGACGGCATCACCTTCGTGACGCACTACGCCGTGCCGCACGTGGCCCCAGCGTTGTTGCCGGGACGGGAGGTGTACGTCAGTGTATTCGTCAACGACACGCGCGAACTGGCAAAGCTGTATCCCGGGGGCCATCCGGACAAGCCGCTGCTGAGCGCCTGGGTGGACTTTAATGGCGACGGCAGCTTCGACGGCTACCTGGACGGGGAAGGATATTTCCAATCGGAACAGGTTTTCGCCGATCGGGAGCTCGAGAAGGGATTCAACGACGGCGAACTGAAGAGTCTGCGCATCGACGTGCCGGCAAGCGCGGTAGGCGGCAACACCTACGCGCGGTTCCGGCTGAGCCACATCGCCGGCCTGGGGGCTACAGAAGACCCGCCGATCGGCGATCTCGACCTGCTGCCCGACGGCGAGGTGGAGGATTACCTGGTAACTATCGTACCGGCTAACGCTTCGATCAGCGGCGTGAAGTTCCTGGACGAGAACGCCAACGGGCGTCGCGACGGCGGTGAGGTGGTCGTAGCCGGCGTTCCGATCTTCCTCGACAGCGACGGCGACGGCATGCTGGACCAGGACGAGACTGACACGAACGGCGACGGCGTTCTCGATCCGGATGAGGATCTTGACGGTGACGGGACGTGGTCGTACGCCGAGCAGGTCGTCTACACGGAACTCGATGGATCCTACCGATTCGAGCAATTGTTCCCGGGCGGACACACAGTCCGGGAGCTGGTGATGGCAGGGTTGATGCCGACGCTCACGTCGCCGGCCGGTTCGATCAAGGCGTCGGCGCCGAGCGAACTGATTGACGGCACGACGTTCTCGGTGACCGACGCGGGCGGCAGCACGGTGGTGTTCGAATTGGATTTCGACGGCGCGTGGACCAACCAGCGGGTGAACCTGGCGGGAGCCGCCAACGCCGCAGCGGTGGCCGAGCGAGTCGCCGCGGCGATCAACGCGGTGAGCGTGGCGCAGCTTTCGGTGCGGGCCGATTGGGCCGCGGGGAGCGACACGGTCGTACTGCGGGGCGACACCGCCCGCTTTGATACGATGACCAGTCGCCTGGCCAACACGGCGTGGGCGGCGATGAACCTGCGGGCCAAGGGCGGGGTGAATCTGACCGATGAGGAGACGTTTGCGCTCACCGGCGATGACGGCGACATCGTGACGTTCGAGTTCGATTTGCTAGGCAACGGGGTTGTGGCTTCCGACGCGCAGCCGATCGCGATTACGGCGAACAGCACTCCGGGGCAAGTGGCCCAGGCCATCGTGGCGGCGATCCGCGCGTATGGCAAGGCGAATGAAGGCTTTGGGATCACGGCCTATGCGTTGGGCGAGCGAGTGGTGCTCTGCGGTCAAAACCTGGCCTTGAACGAGGGGAACTACGCTGCCGGGACGGCGAAACTGCACTACACGCCGATGGCGGCGTCGGTGCTGCTGGCCAATGCGGGCAGCGCGTTGGGCGAGGGGTGGAGCTTTACGCTTTCGGACGTCGGCGGGGTGGAAGAGAAGTTCACCTTCGGCGCCGGAGAGA
>JAAYEH010000239.1 GCA_012728855.1 Rhodopirellula sp.
AGAACCTCCATAAGGTCGTGGCAATTCTGACCATATTCGCCCGCAGCCTTTCCAATGCCCCTCAATCACACTCGCGGCCCCGCTGGCGATCCGTCCCTGCTTCGCGCAGAATAATAGACAGATACTTATTTGCTCGTCGATCCTAAGCGCATTTCGGGCGGGACCGCAGCCTGTGGCAGCCTCGCGCGGCGGGTGGATGACGGTAGCCGCGCCGGGCTACCGAGGTCACGGCGGAGTCCACACGGCGGTGGCGAGAGTCGAGACAGGCAGTCCGCACCTCAGGAAGACAGCGGAAAGGCTGGGAAGGCACCTTTGACTAATGACACACGGCGCTCTGACCGCAGAAGGTTCCACCCCTTCGTTGTCAAACATCGTCGCGTCCATCAACACGGCGCCCCGCACAAAAGCGATGTGCTGCGAAGTATCCCATGACCCGGCAACGCTCCCAAAACTTCTACGCAAACTCCAGAAAATCCTTGCCGAATTCCCCGAACCCCAACATGCCGCCTAAAACTTGACTCATCCACTACAACTTTTCGGAAATAAATTACCTAAACGGTTTGTCTCCGCTCGAAGCCTGACGGAGAGACCCAATTCCACGCTGCCGAGCAATCCTCAGCCCTGGCAAGGCAGTTCCGCAACTCCCCGCTCCCTACCGGCGAGCAATCTCATAACAGAGCACTGCACCATGATCGCTCAAACCTGCGACATCTGCCGTGAAGACCAGTTCGTCGGCGGTTGACCGGCTGGGGATTTCCGCCAGCCGTTTGCCGCTGGTCGACAGCGCCCACACCTGGTACGCCCCCGCATCGCGAAGCTGCAAGCGGACGTCGGCCCTGCCGGCACGGACCAGGTGAGGCAACTTGCCCCAATCCAGGAGTGTTTGCCGCGCGCGCTCGGCGTAGCGAATCTCCGTATTCTGCAGGTCGGTCAAGTGCGTGACCAGCAACCGCCGGCTTTCACGGATCGACTGATCGTCCAGCGAACTGACCCATACCGTGGCATCGCTGTCCTGCACCGAGATCATCACACCCTGTTCCGTGCGAATGCTCGCGCCCGCCGGTGCGAAGCCGCCGGCGGTGCGGGGTGTGTCGAGCGTCATCCGGTCTTGCGGCCCGTCGATGGTAATCTCGCCCGTTTCGCACTGATAGACATTCGTGCTCGGATCGGTCGGATTGCCTGCCGAAAGGATGCCTCGCTGACGGAGCAGTTCGATCAGTTTCTCCGAAGCAATCTGGTAGGGATCGCCCGCCGGTGTTGCTGCGGCGAATTCGCCGGACGGAGTCGCCCAGCCTAGAGGCAGGAGCAGATCATAAGGCAAAGCCCGCTGGGGATTGTCGACGACCAATGTACCCACGCGCGTCAGCCAGGCGATCCAATGCCAACTCGGCGCCAGGCTGGGAATCGGCGCCGGCGGCCGGCGGAGATCGTCGTCCGTCATGGCGATGCTCATGGCGTGCGGCGCCGCCCGCATGTCGCCGCGGAGGAAGAGGCAGATGCTGGCGCGCTCGGCCGCCTGGCTGAGCGGATCGGTGGCCATGTTGAAGTAATCGAGCCGGCCGGGCTGGAACAGGTTATCGCGGCTATGGCTGTAGGCAAACCGCCAGATGGCGTCCCATCCCTGGATCGCGCCCAGTGCCCCGGTCAGGATGCCGCCGACGCCGCGATAGCGTCCGGGCCCGGAGTAGTTGTATTCCGAAACCGTAAACGGCTTGCTCAACAATCGCGTGAAGGCAAGATGCCGGCCTCCGCTGGCGCCGCCCGCGATGGGGCTGGTGTTTGAGCAGCGGCTGGGCAGCCGCCACGGCTGTTCTAGGAACCTCGGATGATCGACGTAGAAGTGGTCGTCGACAAAATCCATCGCGTTGCGAACCCGTTGGCTCGTCGCGTGATTGGTCCAGCCGTTCATGTTCGTCACCAAGGCCCGCGCTCCCAGTTCCTCGCGGAGGAAGGTCGTGGCCCGGTCCAAAAAGTCCTTCTCGACCTGCGCCAGGAAGAGCACCAGGTCGCGGCCGCGAGGATCCTGGCTGTGGACCGAGCCGTCCAGCCTCACCGTGCCCCGAGCCGGGTCTTCGTCGGCCTTCAGCGCCGACTTCCATGCCGACTCCAGGCCGGCCCGATCCTGGTAACGGTCGGCCAGCCAGCGGTTCCACGCTTCATGGTAGTCCGGGATGTCCCTGGCCAATGGCACAAAGTTCGCCAGGTTGCCCTCGTTGATCAACGCCAACCAGGCCAGCCCCGGCTCATCCTTATAGGCCCGCTGCGTGTACGGGTTGACGTGCCCGAGCAGGTTCCGCGCGAAGGCCTTCCAATTCTCATACGCTGCCGGATTCAACGCCGCCATCACCTTGAAACGGTTCATGGCGTCGCGGCGAACATCTTTCACGTCGGGCAGGAATTGCCCTACATCCACCGGCCGCGATACGAACAGATCGGTCGTCACGTAGATCCCGCGCCGAACGCAGGCCGCAACCAGGTAATCCAACTGGTCCAGTTTCTCGGGATTCAAGCGGGTCCGCTCCGGCTGCGGCTCGGTCAGTTCTCCTTCGTAGTGATGCAAGCGAACCGCGTTGTAACCCAGCCGGACCAGTCGGTCGGCCAGCCGGTCGGATTGTTCGTGCGTGATGTAATGAGCGGAGAAGCAGAAATTGACGCCGTAGAATCGTACCGGCCGGTCCGGCTGCTTCTCGAAGAAGAACGTCCCGTCGTCGGCGGCCTTCAACCAGCCGTGCTTGCCGGCAGGGGCATCCTGCAATCCCAGAGTCGAGAAGTCCAAGGCGGAGCCGGGAAGGATATCGAGTTCCACCGGCAGCGGAACCCAGTCCTTTCCGGCGACGATCGTCACCGGAGCGTCATGCTCGACGCTCACGCCGCCCGTTGCTGTCAGCGAGAAGTCGATCGTCACGGCAGCGCCCTTCAGAAACGGCTTCTCGGAACTGCCGGAGCGGAAGATGCGGATGGAGAACGACGGGCCCCATTGGCGATTGTCTTGCAGCAGCACCGGCGTCGGCTCCGCGAAGGTCCAGCGAAGGTTCCCGCCGGCCGGCAGGTCGATGGCCAGCGTACGGATCAATCCCTGGAAGATCTGGACCGCGCCGAAGTCCTGCGGAAAAGTGCCGGATCGCTGGTCGGCAGTCCAACGGCCGCCCGCCAGTGCCGAAATGGGAAACTCCGCACCGACGTGCAGCGAGTTCAGCACCACGTCCTGCTGGGGCGTGAACGCGTAATGGGCATTCAACTCGCCCCGCTCGCCGCTGATCGCCGCCGAGCCGCTGATCTCGCCGCCGCCGGGGACGGCGATTCGCAGGTGGCGTTTGCCGATCTCAGCGGGTTTCTTTACGTCGGTAGTGGCATCGGCGGCGTCCCATTTCTGATTGAAGAGCCCCGCCCCGAATTCGCCGAGTTTTTCTCTTCCCCGCGATATTTGGACCCGCCCCTCATTGCCCACCAGCGCCTGGATCCCTTCGCCGAGCGCAGTTCCCGACACCCCAAGCCCAAGGACCGCGATCATCCATACGATTCGAGTCATACACGATTCCTAATTCTTTGTCATGGAGGGGATCTTTCACGACGCTCCGCATCGACAACCCCTGCACAATCAGTACGGCGATAACCTCAAACAGACCCATGACGATTACCAGGCTTGTTGATTCAGCGGGCGTCGGATCCATCGTAGCAAGGCGCCACCGCAATCACAAGCGGCGCCTCACTCGGCGACGTCGCCGCCCAGTTGCTTCCATCAGGCGTTCCGCTTACCATACCGGAATGTTCGGCGGACCTTCCCAAGTCATCCATCGCTTCGAGAAACCTGCCATGCGTCTCCCGCTTCGCTTCCGACTCGCACCTCTCCTGCTTCTATGCCTCGCATCGACGACTGCTGTCGCCGCCGAGACCGACCCCTGGCGGGACGCCTTCGATCGACCCGAAGAATTATCGCTCAGCGACGCTCCCGTGGTCTGCGTGCTCAACATTCAGCACCCGGAAATCATTCGCAAACAACTGGCCGATAAGGGGCCTGACCTGTACTCGGGGAAGAAATTCCAGCGGCGCGTGCAGTCGCTCTCCGGCATACGCTGCCTGCACCTGCACTTTTCCGAACTCGTCGGCGACGACCTGGACAAGCCGCACGTCAAGGCGATCTTGATCGGTGGACGGTCCAAGTTGCTCGCCCCCGACCACGATCCGGAATACTTCTCGCTGATCCGCAACACGAAAATCCCCATGATCGGTTTCTGTGGCGGAATGCAGTTGATCGGCAAAGCGTTCTCCGCCGAGGTCGTGCGGCTGCGCAAGCTCCGCGAGGGTGAAATCGACCCGAACCCCAGCTACCACCCGGGCTGGTTCAAAGAATGGGGATTCTTGCCGGTGCGGCTCACGCGGCGTGACCCGCTCTTCGAGTCGCTGCCCGACGAGATCCTGGTCCGTGAGGCGCATGCCTTTCACGTCGCCACGGCGCCGCCGGAGTTCGAGATCTTGGCCGCCACCGACGAGTGCCCGGTGGAAGCGTTCAAGCACCGGCATCGAATACTGTACGGCACCCAGTTCCATCCGGAAGCCTACGATGACGACCATCCCCAGGGTCGCATCATTCTGGAGAACTTCCTCCGCCTCGCCGGCATTCCCAAACCGGCCGTCGAGAGTCGCTGAAACAACACAAAGTCACAAACCCGCCCATTGCTCCGCCCAACGCCGAATCACCCCCATATTCCTGACTCGCATCTTCCTGACCCTCCCGCCCTCCGCCTTATATCCCCAAAAAAGGAGACGTTCCATGCACCAAGACCCACTCCACAAGGCACTCGCCCGCCGGCGGCATTCGCGCCGGCGTTTTCTCGCCGGCGCGGCGGCTGTCGTGGCCAGCCCGATGGTCGTCTCCGCCTCGACGCTGGGGCGAGCTGGCCAGGTCGCGCCCAGCCAACGGATTACCATCGGCATGTTCGGCGTCGGCAACCGGGGCAGCAGTTCGCTGCGGGCGATGTTTCCCCTGCCCGATCACCAAGTGGTCGCCATCGCCGACTGCCGCCGCGACCGCGCTCTCTTGGCGCAAGACCTGGTACAGAAACACTATGCCGAGCGGTTGGGCAGCGAGAGTTACCGCGGTTGCCAGATATACGACGACTTTCTCGAAGTGCTCCAGCGCGACGAGATCGACGCCATCTGGGGCTGCGTCCCCGATCACTGGCACGGCGTGGTCTACAGCCGGGCGATCGAAGCCGGCAAGGATCTCTACGGCGAAAAGCCGATCACCCGCTGGATCGCCGACGGCATCAAGGTCCGCGACGCGGTCCGCCGCTATGGCTGCGTCTTCCAGACCGGCACGCAGCAGCGAAGCGATCCGAAATTCCGCCACGCCTGCAATCTGGCCCGCAACGGATATCTGGGCAAGGTGCATACGATCTACGTCGGCGCTCCCGGCGGGCGAGCCTATCCCGCCGTGCCCCCCTGCGAGCCGCCCGAGGGCTTCGACTACGACCGGTGGACCGGCCCGGCGCCCTTCATCCCCTTCGACAAACAGCGCTGCGAGTGGCTGGCGATGTACATGATTTCGCACTATTGCGCCGGATTCATCACCAACTGGGGCGTTCATCATTTGGACATCGCCGGCTGGGGATGCCCCGAAGTATTCGCCAAGCCGTTTGAGATCGAAGGCAGCGGCGTCTTGCCCGCCGAGGGCATGACCGACACCTGGATCTCCTGGCAAACGGAGTTGCGTTGGGCAAGCGGCCTGAAGATGAGCTACACCAACAGCGACAACCCCAACAAGCAAGGCTGCAAATTCGCCGGCGACGAAGGCTGGGTCCATGTCAACCGCGCCGGCATCTCCGCCGAACCGGCGTCGTTGTTGGACGTGAAGCTCAAGGCCGACGACAAGCCGCTGCACGCCAGCCCGGAATACTCGAACCCCTATACCGGGCACACGGCCGATCTGTTCCGCAGCATGAGGACGCGTCAGGATCCGGTCTCGCCGGTCGAGGAGGGGCACGCCGCCAGCACGTTGGGCAACGTCGCCGACATCGCTCTGCGTCTGGGACGCAAGCTGAAGTGGGATCCTGCCCACGACCAGTTCGTTGGCGACGACGAAGCCAATACCATGTTGTCGCGCGCCGCGCGGAGCCCGTGGACCATCTGAATCAGCCCGAAAGAGAAGGACCAATCACCATGTTATTCAACCAACGCGTTCTGCCCCTGGTGTTGTTCGCTGCCCTCGGGGCGTTGGCCCCATCGTGCGCCGCCGCGGCCGGGATGTCCGCCGACGATGCCTGGAAGGCGCTGCCCAAGTACGAGCCCGGCCAGGATATGGCCCCCTTGCTGGCGATTGATCGGGCGGTGATCGAAGCGATGGCCGCGCCCGATAAGCGATCGGCCTGCGCGGCGCGGCTGGCCGCCGTGTTAACCGACGCCGGCGCCACACCCGCCGCCCGTCAGTACGTCTGCCTGCAACTCCGCCAGATCGGCACCGCCGCGGAGGTTCCTTTGCTGGCGAAACTGCTGGGCGATCCGGCAACGTCGGAAATCGCCCGCTACGCCTTGGAAACGATCCCCGCAAAGGAAGCCGCCGCGGCGCTGCGCGAGGCGCTGGAAACCTTGCAGGGCACACCGTTGCTGGGAGTGATCCACTCCGTTGCCGCCAGAAGAGACACCGCTGCCGTGGCAACCTTCGAGCGTCTGGCCGACTCGCCGGACAAGGCAATCGCGGCGGCCGCGATTTGGGCCCTGGGCAATGTGGCCGACCAGCGGGCGACCGATTTCCTGACCGGCCGTGTCAAGAAGGCCGGTCTTCCCACGCCACAGGATCTGGCCGTCCCGCTGCTGCGATGCGGCTATGCCCGGGCCGGCGACGGAAAGACCGACGCGGCCGTAGCGATCTACGACCTGCTCAGCCAGCCCCGGCAACCCGCCGGCGTGCGATGCGCGGCGCTGGAGGGATTGCTGCGACTTCACCCGGATCACAAAACGGCGACAATTCTCCAGTGGTTTTCCGGCCCTGACCCCGACCGCCGCCAGATCGCCGCAGGGCACCTCCACACCCTGCCCGACGACGAACTCGACCGTCTCTTGGCGCAGTTGCCTGAGTTGCCCGACACCGGCAAACTGGCGGTGATGGAATTGGCCGCCGCGCGGCGAGGCAAAGAAGTCCTGCCGGCGGTGCTCTCCCTGGTGCGAAGCGACAAGCCGGCCCTAAAGCTGGCCGGAGTTCGCTGCCTGGGGATGATTGGCGACGCGTCGACGATTCCGCAACTGCTCGACCTGCTCGCCGGTGACGGCGCATTGACCGAGGCTGCCCAGGACGCTTTGGTGAACCTTCCGCGGAAGGAGGTCACCGCCGCGATGTTGGAAGCCCTCGGCCGCCCCGCGATCCGCGCACCGGTCATCGACGCGCTGGTCAAACTCAAATGCTACGAAGCGATCGATCCGTTGGTTGAAATTGCGTCCCAGACCGATCCGGTCATCTACGCGCCGGCCCTGGAGGGTTTGCGGGGCATCGCCGACCCGGATAAGACCGACATCCCGCGACTGGTCAAGCTGCTGCTGAAGACCGAACCGGGCAAGCACCGCGACGAAGTGGAAAAGACGATTCTGATCGTTTGCGACAAGCTGCCCGCGGATGCCGACCGCTCGGAACTGGTGCTGGCCGCCCTGGCGCAGAGCGAAAAGTCGGAGGCGTCAACGTATCTTCCTCTGCTCGGCCGACTCGGCGGCGGCAAGGCGCGGGAAATGATCGAGACGAGCTTGAAAAGCGAGGACGCGGCCGTCCGGGAAGCCGCCCTGCGGGCCTTGTGCAATTGGCCCGATGCCGGCGTGGCGGACAAGCTGCTCGATCTGGCGAAGAATGCGGAGGATCGTGCCGACCGCGTCCGGGCGCTGCGGGCGTATATCCGCGTCGTCACCCTTCCCAGCCAGCGGCCGGAATCGGAGACGCTCGCCATGCTCCAGAATGCCATGAAGCTCGCCGAGGGCGCGGACGAGAAGCGGTTGGCTATCCAGCGGGCGTCGACCGTTCGCACGATGGAGGCGGTGGCTTGGCTCGCCCAGTATCTGGACGATCCCGAACTCAGCCAGGCGGCTTGCCTTTCGATCGTCGAGTTGGCGCACCATCGCTTCCTGCGTCATCCGAACATGGACCGTTTCGGTCCAATCCTCGACAAAGTCGGCCGCGTCAGCAAGGATCCGGACGTAGCCCAGCGTGCCAAGCGGTATCGGCTCGGTCTATAATTCCCCCGCGCAGCGCAGCAGCCGGGCCGCTTAGCGGGAAAAGCTGGCCTGGTTCAAAAACGGGTACTGGCTCCGAGCCAAAATAGCTTCTGCCGGTTGCTGGGCAACGAGTTACGCCGCCTAGCGCGGCGTTGACTTGGGGCGGGGCTCGGTCATAAGCGAGAGGATCTTGGGACGCCGTTTGTTTACTCAAACGGTAAACGCCACCACCGACCTCGCGTCGGTGGGGCGATGTTTGGCAACTACAAACCGCACTGTTGCAGGCCTGTTACGATCGAGGAAAAGGCCTGGAGATGCTCGACGCCCGGGGATAGGATGAGTATGGATCGGCTGCTGCGGGTATTTTCCGAAAGCGAACCGCAGCCGTATCCGGCGATCGTCGTGGCTGACGGCGGAAGAAATCGGCGTGCTCGCGTCGCTGAAAGCAGAGGCTCGGCAAGGAACTCCCCAGAAGAAGTAATTCTTCCGCATTGCCCCGGCTCGTATCCTCCAAGCGGTAATCGAAGTACAATGACAAATCAGGCAACTCTCCAGCAAGTCCCCGATATGGTGTCCCGTCCGAATGCCGCGAAAGATCAGAGAACTCATTAGCGACCTCGAAGCCGCTGGCTTTGTGAATCGAGGGGGAAAGGGAGACCATCGGAACTTCGTCCATTCCAACGTGGCCAAGCCCGTGACTATTGCCGGGAAAGCCGGAGCGGATGCGAAGCGGTACCAGGAGAAAGCCGTGCAGTCAGCGATTGAGGAGTCAAGACGATGAAAGACAGTGCTCGGTATGTCAAAATCGTTGAATGGTCCGACGAGGATCGGGCCTTTGTGGGAAGTTGCCCGGGATTGTTCTACGGAGGTTGCCACGGCGACGATGAACAAGGCGTGTTCGCAGAATTGTGCCAGATCGTGGAGGAGACGATCGAACTGTACAAGCAGGACGGCAGGCCCTTGCCTTCTCCGACCGCTGGAAAGGACTACGCCAACAAGATGCTTCACATTGCGTGAGGCAGGCCAGAAAAAGGGGAAGAAAAAGGTGGGCCGTACCTTTGGGAAACAAAGGGGACATTCTACTTTATTAGTGAATAGCCAGGGGGAAACAAAGGGGACATTCTACTTTATTAGTGAATAGCCAGAATGTCCGCTGGTACGCCCTTTCGACAAATCATAATTGGGTTCATGTGCCGCTGAAAACAAGTGCGGACGACGATGAAGACACGGTGGCAAGTATAGCACTTCAGTCCCTCACGTACCCGCACGGAATTGAAACGGATCGACGATGGGGACACCAACCGCGCGCAAGTCAGCCACGTTGCGGGTCGCCAAGATCAGGCCATGCACCTGGGCGGTTGCTGCCAACAGAGAATCGACGGCCGGAAGTGGACGCAGGCCGTTCAATCGTCCCCATTCTTCCGCAACTTCCCTGGAAACCGGAAGAACCCGGCTTGCGAAATCTTGGCACAGGCCTGTCAGCCACGACTCCAATCGTGAAGCCTGTTGCGGGTCACGCTGGGCAATCAAGTCGATGCCCTTGCGAATCTCGCCGACCGTAAGCACCGAAATGGCTCCGCCTTGGGGAATTAGCTCCGCCTGCTCCCAAGCGGCGACCGCCGGATCGCAACGTGCGCCTTTGCGCAATTCGGAGACGACGTTCGTGTCGAGCAAGTACCGCATCACTCTGCCAGGTTGGCGTCTCGCATCGCTCCCTCGATCCTGGAAAAGTCCGCGTCCGTACCCGCGTCGGGCATTTTCCTCAGGTATCCTTCGAAAGCAATCGGGGCCGCCTCCTCCTCGCCGGCCAACAGGGCATCGCGCAGGATGGCCCTGTGCTCGTCCTCCACGCTCCGCCGGTGCGCGTCGGCGCGCTCTTTCAATCGGGCGACCAGCGCCGGTTCAACGTCTCGTACGACCAACTCGGCCATGGGGTTACACCTCAGCGCATCTACGGGATTGTCTCTTGACTCATTCTAGCCGAGATGTCGCGCAAGAGCCAGACGTGCGTCAGGGGTTCCACCGGGACGAATCCGACCGCGGCCTTTGCCACGAACCGCGAGACTGATTTGGCTGCCCATCCGCGTTCCGGCGGCGAACCGAAGAGCGATCGCCGAGTTTCTTGCTCTCCATCACTTCCCGGTTCGGCCCAAGGGAACTACTTAACAAAAGTACACTATACCTGCTATCCTCGCGAAAACGGGATGGGTATCGCAAGAGCCTGAACCACAAACAACAGGTATCAAGATGAGCCCGTCGGCTTACGAGCGCGCTGCCAACCAGCGCCAAGTGAGGCGGCGGGCTTTTTTTGTTGCCACCCGCCAGAATATCAGAAAAAGTGGGACAGGTTTGCAGCCTGCCTCGAATCTGCGTGCAAAGACGGCAGGTTACAAACCCGCCCCACGACGCGTTTCTGCCATTGTGGCGGGTCGTTGTTTTTTGGTAACCGTTCACGGGGCGGGAAAGAGGGGGACAGGTCCATGTTTTCGGCGAACGTCTCATGCGCCAAAATGCATCAACCGGCCGAAAAATGGACCAGTCCCCGGCCGCCCCGTGAACGGTAACGTTTTTTGTTCCCGCCGCGAGCCACCCTTTCCACTCGACCCCAACTCCGAGGCGCCCCATGAACCCGCACAACCCTTCCACCGCTGGACCGCCCAGTTCCCAGGCTTCCACCTCCGCCGCGCTCCAGCGCACGCAGATCGTGGCGATTCTCACCAACGGAAGCAGCCGCCGAATCGCCGCCCACTGCGTCGGTTGCAGCCCCGGCACGATCACCCATACCGCCCAGCGCGATCCCCAGTTCGCCGATCAACTTGCCCGCGCCGAGCAGACGGCGGAAATCGAACTGCTCCGCTCCATCCGCAATGCGGCTCGCCAGGAGAAGTTTTGGCGCGCGCGCCGCCGCTTGGTTGCTCGAACGCCGCAACCCGGCCGACTTCGCGCTTCGCCCCCCGGAGACCTTCACGGCCGAACAAGTCGAAGCGCAGGTCGCGGCCATGGCAAAGCTCATCCTCGATCTCTTGCCGCCGGATTGGCAAGCCAAGATCCTCCAAGAACTCGATCCAGCAATACCCCATTTCTGGCATGGTTCAAAAAACGGGGACTGGCTCCGAGCCAAATGGCCTTCTGTCGCCAAAGAACACGGAAGGGCGAGGTGCCTGTCCCCGTTTTTTGAACCATGCTCCATTTCTCAACACCCGCTCTTTCAAACGGTGTGAACTTGCACTCGGAGCCACGGGCGCAAATGCTCAAATTGCCGGGACTTGCGGCTGCGCCGCCCACCGCAGCGAATCTGAACACCACGAAAGCGTGTTCAGAAATGGGCCTGGTTCAAGAGCGGGTCGCACCCAGTAGGTCCCGCTTGCCGAGCGGGACCTGAGAGCTAAGTGAGGTTTCCACTCGGTGCGGCGACGGGAAGCCGACTCGGCGCCCAGGTCCCGCTCGGCAAGTGGGACCTACCTTCGGTTACCTGCCAACGTCGAGATTTGAACCATGCCCAGAAATGTACAGATCCAAGCCTCACCCATGAACGAAGGAGAGATCCCCATGCCACGTCGCTTGAGACAAAAATGCTCTGAAAATCCGGAAAAACAAGGCTCAAATCGTGCTCAATCGCAAGAAAGCGCAACGGCATAGCTCCCGACCCCTTTGTGCATCCCGATCATGGGATTGTCGCGATGTTTCTTTCCGAGACGAAGGCAAGAGGATCACAGGTACGCGGGATGTCCGTAATACAAGGCCGGAATGCCTTTCCATTGGGTACGGGATCGCGGCTCGAGCAGCGTGAAACCAGCGAGAGTTCCGATCGGTGAGCCCCCGGATTTGCAGCCCCGCGCGCCGTCTGCAACAATAGCCCTGTATTCGGAGCCTGCCCAACCACGCCCAACAGGTATCGCGCCATGAAACGAATCGCTTCCTTGGCTTCCCTGCTCCTGCTCGCCGCCACGGTCGCTCGTGCCGCCGAGCAACCCAACATCGTACTGATTTATTCGGATGACCAGTGCTTCGAAACCGTCCACGCCCTCGGGCATCCCGTCGTGGAGACGCCGAACCTGGACCGGCTGGTCGAAGACGGCATCACCTTCACCCACGCCTATAACCAGGGCTCGTGGACGGGGGCCGTTTGTATTGCCAGCCGCACCATGCTCAATACGGGGCGTTTTCTCTGGAAGGCCGCTCGTCTGGACAAGGAAAAGCAGGTGGAGCGGGAACGCCAGGCGGGCCGGTTCTGGTCGGAGCATATGAAGGCCGCCGGCTATGCGACCTACATGACTGGCAAATGGCATGTCAAGGCCGACGCGCAAAAAGCCTTTGACTTCCAGGTGCATGAGCGGCCCGGCATGCCCAACCAGACCGACGCGGGCTACCACCGTCCCGTCGAAGGTCAGCCCGATCCGTGGTCTCCCTGGGACACCAAGTTCGAAGGCTATTGGAAAGACGGCAAGCACTGGAGCGAGGTTCTTGGCGATGATTCGCTCGAGTTTCTCAAGCATTCCAAGGGACATGACCAGCCGTTCTTCATGTACTTGGCCTTCAACGCGCCCCACGATCCCCGCCAGTCGCCCAAAGAGTTTGTGGAGAAGTATCCGCTCGACAAGATCGACCTGCCCGTCAATTTCCTGCCCGAGTATCCTTACAACGAAGCGATGCAGGCCGGCCGTACGCTGCGCGACGAAATGCTCGCACCCTTTCCCCGCACACCCTACGCGGTGAAGGTCAATCGCCAGGAATACTACGCGATTATCACGCACATGGACGCCCAAATTGGACGGATCCTCGACGCTATTCAAGCCACC
>JAAYEH010000240.1 GCA_012728855.1 Rhodopirellula sp.
GGATCATGGCATTCACCCAACCCGGCTCGCCCACCTCGATGGCAACCCAGTCCCCGGTGTCCGAAGGCGATTCCGGAACCCAAGTGACCCTGGCGTAACGTCCCCGCTCAAGATCGTCGTCGATCACGTCCAGGTCCATCCCTGCGGGATACTGTCCCTCGACCAGCCGATACTCCAGCAGATTGCTATCGCCGTCCGGGTCGGTCGCCTGCACCTGTACCAAACACACTTTCCTTCTGGTACTCTGTACGCGCCGACTTTGCCGAGCGTCCGGGAGCCCGAAATGCCTGCCGACAGTCCGCCCACGATTCCCTTGTCCAAGCACTGGAACGACCACGTCCGAGCGGCCATGCTCCGCGTCATGTCTCTTGCGCAGCTTGCTTGCGCCCATACGCGCGGCTGGGCGGCCAACAGCCGCAATGCGCGAATCCGGCTGACGGCGGAAAAGGATCGATTGCAGCAGCAGGTCGCCCTCTTGCGCGAACAGATGCGGATCAAGGACGCCCGCATGTCGCGGCTTCCACCGCACCAACGGCCTCGCTATACGCCCAGCGAACGCATGGCCATTCTCGAAATCCGGGCGGCGCGGGGGTGGTCGCTGGAACAGACGGCTCGCGAGTTCCTGGTCACCGCGGCTACCGTCAGTTCCTGGATGAAGCGAATCGAGGAAGACGGGCCCGAAGCGCTGGTGCAAATCCCAGAGCCGGTGAACCGTTTTCCGGATTTCGTGCGCCATGCCGTCCAGCGGCTGAAAGCGGTCTGTCCGTCGATGGGCAAGGTGAAGATGACCGAGACGTTGGCGCGAGCGGGATTGCACATGGGCCAGACCACCGTGGGACGCATCCTCAAGGAAGAGCCGCACGAGCCCGACCCGGCAAACGATTCCCCCGACCCGCCCGATAATGGAGCCGCTGACTGCGAGTCCTCCGCTGCCCGAGCGGCGCCTCCCGAGCCAATCGCCGACTCGGCGGCTGCCGAAGCGCCGCGTGTGGTCACGGCCAGGTATCCCGATCACGTCTGGCATGTGGACCTGACCCTCGTGCCGACGGCGCTCGGCTTCTGGACTTCTTTCTTCCCGTTCGCCTTGCCGCAGTGTTGGCCGTTCTGCTGGTGGGTGGCCGTGGTCATCGAGCACTTCTCCCGCCGCGCGGTCGGCTTCACACTCTTCGCCAAGCAGCCGGACTCCGTCTCCGTGCGAACCTTCTTGGGCCGGCTCATGGGAACCGTCAAGGCGACTCCCAAGCACCTCATCTGCGACAAGGGGGTGCAGTTCTGGTGCGAGGGATTCAAGCGCTGGTGCCAGCGGCACGGGATACGGCCGCGGTTCGGCGCGGTGGGAGAGCACGGGAGCATCGCTGTCGTCGAGCGATTCATCCGGACGTTGAAAGACGAGCTGACTCGCCGAATCCTCGTGCCCTACGGCCGGAGAGCATTCCGCCGCGAGATCCATTACTTCTTCGAGTGGTACAACGAACATCGCCCGCACATGACGCTCGGTGGTCGCACACCCGACGAGGTTTATCACGCGCGCCGTCCGCTCAATCGGCAGCCTCGCTTCGAGCCGCGTCCGGCCTGGCCGAGGCCCTCGCCGTGTGCCCAGCCGCAGGTGTTGGTGAAGGGCCAACCGGGCGCCCAGGTCACCATCCGCGTCGAGTATCTGCACGGCCGGAAGCATCTGCCCATCGTCACACTTGAACGTGCCGCTTGACCGGCACGCTACCGACGGACTTTCCCTGGCCGCCGGCGCTCGGCGTCTGCGCAGAACCGAGATTGCCGGGCTCGATCGCATTATCTGTCCTCACCGACGGCTCCGTTCTCTGTTAGCAGCTCCCCACTGTTGCATGATCGCATGCTCTATCCGCAGCGTTAGGGACTGTGACCATCCGTTCACTCCGAAAACTCGCTGGACCAGCACA
>JAAYEH010000241.1 GCA_012728855.1 Rhodopirellula sp.
CGAGGACGGCCCCAACATCCTCAAGGGGGTCGATCGAAGCGTCCAACAACTCGAACGACTCATGATCGAGATGGAGGACTTTGGAAGAGCGATCAACAGCGACCAGGGAACTCTCGGCAAACTGGTCAAGGACGACGAACTCTACCAGCGGCTGAACCGAACGGTTCGGAACGTCGAGGAGATCAGCTATCGGATGAAGCCGATCGTCAACGACGTGCGAATCATCTCGGACAAGCTGGCCCGGCATCCGGGCGAGATCCTTCGCGACGCGATCAAACCGGGCCCCGGCACCAAGGGCCTGCCGCCGGCGAACTGGGATCCCGCCAACTGCGCCAAGCAACCCTCGACCTGGCAGCGGTGAGTTGGACAGTCCGCGCGATGGGAATCGGCGACGCTGGGACCGCCACCGAGTGATTCGCCGCGACTACGCCAACGGTTTCTCCGCTCCACAGTGCATGCAGTGGCCCAGCAGGGAATGACGGACCTTGCGGCACTCGGGACACTCCTCGAATAGGCGAGTGCCGCACGAGGGGCACGTGTACTGCTCCGCCTCGCTCGGGGAGTCTCCCCGCGGAAGAACCTTGTGTACGGTCCGCCGCGTCCAGTAGAGGAACCTTCGCGGACCGATCCGGATGGGATACTCGCACACCGGGCATAGAAACCGCTCGTAAGCCTCGCGGTATTGCTTCACGAGCCAGTCGATCCTAGGAAAAGCGACCAACCGGATTAAATACACCAGGCAACGAACGACGACGGCCAACAGGGCGAGGATCAGGATGTACTTGAAATAGCGAGAGGGAAAGTACTCGTGGACCACCAGCGAGACCTTGAACAGCGTCGCCCCGCCCAGTGCCAAGAACAGCATGAAATAGATGCTCGCGCGATTTCGGATCACAAGGTACGTGGCCGCTAGCAGCAAGGGAACCAGCACGGCCAGTTGGTACGCGGCCAGCCGGAGACGATGCAATTCCTCCAGACGGTTGTATTCTTCCTCGGCAGGCTCGCGACTGTCGGCGATCCGCTGCTCGATTCGGAGGAGTTCCTCCTCCGACTGAAGTTTCTGGCGAGTTAAATCGGCCATCGTCGCGTTCAATTCCTGGTTTGCCTTCTGGCTTTCCAGGAATTGCGTCAGGCTCAGCGACAGGTCGCGCTCTTCGGCCTCCGTGAGCGACACATTCTTCTCGATGCTGAGTCGCTTCAGTTCCAACAATTGACCGATGGTTCGCTGAAGGTTCTGAGAACTCTCGCCAACAAGCTGCTGTTGCTGCCGCTTGCTGGAGAACTCCCTGCCCAATTCGTCGATCCGTCCTTGCACCCCTTGCTGCCTGTCGACGAGGGTCTGATCGACATATTTCTTCTCGATTTCATCATAGTCAGGCCCCCCGATCGACTTTATGTCGCGCATCAAGAAGCCGAGAAGCCAGAAGATCAACACCCCCATCGCCACCGCCAGAAGGCGAATCAAGAAACGGGTTCCCCACGTGCCCTTGGACCTTGCGGTTTTCATGTCTTGCTTCCTCCAGCGATGGTTCTGGTGCCGATCCTTCCCAAAGAATAGGCTCCGACTTTCCGCCAATATAACGCCGAAAGAAGGACAACCGATAACGCGGAAAGAAGGACAACGGCGTCGGCCGGGATTATCCATCAACGCATACTAGCCCGGATAATTCTGAGGAACAGCCGGGGCGGGCGGAGGCTGCCAGGCACCCGGCGGCGCTTGGAACGGCTGGCTGGGGGCCGTGCCGGGAGGCAGGCCCGTCGCCGGCGGTTGCGTGGTGGAGCCCGGCGGAGGCCAGGCGGGCGGATACGGCTGCGTGGGCTGCGCGGGCTGCGCGGGCTGCGCGGGCGTCATTGGCCCGGCCGGCGGCGTCGGAATTGACTCGAAGCTTCCCGGCGGCGAGCCGCTTGACGGAGCGGCAACGGGCGGTGCCCCAGAGAATGCCGGGGGCGTCATCGTCGGCGGCGCCATCGCCAACGGCAGTTGGCCTTGGGCACGAAGCTCCTCGGCTCGTCCGCGCAGTTGATCCACGGGCACGACCACCTGCGGACGCAACTGGAAGGTGAAATCACGCCGGTCGCGAATCTCGCCCGGCACCAGGTTCTCGCTGACGAAGTCGAAGGGTGGAAACTGATACCACGGGGCGGGAATCGGCTGCATCACCGTGAGCGTTTCGTAACCTTCCTTGACCAGCCGTATCTTCCGCGTCCCGTAATAGGTAAAATTGGTCGAGACCGGTGTCGTGCCGATCTCATAATCGTCCACATAGACCAACGCGCCCGGCGGATTCGTGCGAATGGTCATCCGCCGCCGCACACAGCCCGTGAAACAGGTCAGCACCACCAGTAATAGGGGGATGCACTTCCACCATCGATGGAAGCGTTTCGGGGCGGTTTTGAGTTGGCCGCGGGTCACGAGATTCACCGCACGAGGGTGGCGTGGACAAATAACGAGGGCGGGAGTATAGCGATGGAGCCCGTGCCGGACCATAGCGAATTGGCGATAAAACGAGGCTTGTGGCACGCGAGAACTGACGAGTTGTGATAGACTACGATGTAGAATCTACCCATTTTGACAGCAAAGGATCCGGATGGACCAGAACGCGGAACGCTGGAAGCACTGCCTCGAATACGCCGCGCTGAGCGACGTGGGCCTGCGCCGCTCCAATAATCAAGACGCAATGGTCGTCGCCTTGGCCTCCGGTCGGCAAGCTTGGGAAAGGCGGGGACATCTGTTCGTGGTTGCCGACGGGATGGGTGCCCACGCCGCCGGCGAATTGGCCAGTCGGATGGCCGTCGAGGCCATTCCGCTGGTCTATCAGAAACTGGCGGGGCTCGACCCGGCCCGAGCGTTGCATCAGGCCATGACCGCCGCCAACGAGCAGATCTTCGAGCGAGGACAGGCCGTCGACGACTTCCGAGGCATGGGCACCACGGCCAGCGCGATGGTTCTCTTGCCGCAAGGCGCGCTCGTCGCCCATTGTGGCGACAGCCGGGTCTACCGGCTCCGCGACGGAAGATTCGAGCAACTGACGTTCGATCACAGTCTGGTTTGGGAAATGAGCGCGGCCGGACGCATTCCCGAAAACGAAGTGCCCGACTACGTACCCAAGAATATCATTACGCGATCGCTCGGCCCCAGCGACAACGCCGAGATCGACTTGGAAGGGCCCTTTCCGCTGCAAGCGGGCGACACGTTTCTCCTATGCACCGATGGGCTGTCGGGCCCGGTGCGCGACGAGGAAATGGGAACTATCATCGCGTGTCTTCCGCCCGACAACGCGGTCAGGGCACTGGTTGATCTGGCGAATCTACGCGGCGGACCGGATAACATCACGGTGATCGTCGCGCGCGTGACCGCTCCCCAAACGGCCGGCAACGGCGCTTCAAACGAGCCGGTCGGGCGAACCGACGCGGTGCGTCCCATCCCTCCGCTGCTTTGGTCCTTCGTGGTCGCTTCGGGCCTGATCGCGCTGGGGGCCTCGGCCATGGGACGCTGGACGGCCGCGATGTTGGGGCTGATCGGCGCGCTGGTGTTCGGGCTGATTCTCTTCCTGCGGCGGTCGGCCGGCAACGCGACGAACGACGACTGGGCCGCACAACCTCTCGGCAAAGGGCCTCATCGAACGTACAACTGCCGGCCGGATTCCGAATTCGTCGATCGCCTCGCGCGCACGGTGGGCCAACTTCGCGATGCGGCAACCAACGAGGATTGGGAAATCGACTGGCATCACTTCAACCAAATCCAAGCAGACGCCGACGCGGCGACCTTCAACGCCAAGTATTCCGCCGCCGTTCGTCTGTATTGCCACGCCTTGAGCTTCATGATGGGCGAACTCCGCGCCCAGCAGTCTGACAACCGATAGTCGTCGATCGAGTCGCGGCACTGGGAGCAAGAAAAGCCCACAATCCGGGGCAAGGTGGAAGAACTCCACTATTGCGGAGAAAACACCCCCCCCAAGACGAACTATTCACATCGCGATTGCGTATACCTTTTTGCGTAGTCTTGCGTCGTTTTGCGTTTTTCTAGGGGGGGTTCGCCTCGCAACTATTGACAGGGACGCGATTCTCGTTCACTATGGGTTCTTAATGAGCCGATTTTCACGTCGGCGGGTAAAGGGGTTCGGCAGTTCGGGCCTCTTGCCTGCAATACCAAGACATCCCCATCGTGACACTTTGCCTCAATTGAGTGTCCGATGTCCACGGCCGTCGTTTTGCTTCACCACCAGCACTCGGCGGCCTCTTTTTTGCGCGCCGAGATAGCCGCACCGTCGCCGATCGTACCGCACGGAAAAAACCAAATTCGGCGCGGTTTTCGTGAAACTCTCGGGGTCTCTGGGCGTCTAATTGACAGTGATGAGACGAAGTAAGCCGATTCTCAGGTCGGCGGGTAGAGGGGTTTCGGTAGTTTCCGGCTTCTCGCCCACAGTAGTAAAACATCCCCATCGGGCACTTCGCCTCAATTGAGTGCCCGATGTCTACGGCCGTCGTTTTGCTTCACCACCAGCATTCGACGGCCTCTTTTTTTGCGTAACGAGATAGCCGCACCGCCGCCGGCTGTAACGATTTTACCGCCTGGACAGCCTGGCAAATCGAAGCAAACTTTTACCCCACGTCCGGCCGATGCCACCAACGAGGGTATCGGCGTTCGTCGCGAGATCGCTTTCGACGCAGTCTGCAGAACACGAGCCCGAATCGAAAGCGAGGATCGATCGTTTCAGAACCCTCGCTTGCGCTTCGGGCTAGTATGGGCTTGTGAATAGTCTGGACCGGAGCGGCCCGCCAGAAGTTGCCACGGAAACACACGCGGAGTCGAGACCATGAGTACGGTGGAAAGCGTCCCATTGGAGCAGCGGGAACGGGAACGCTCGCAACTGGCGAGACAACTGCGCCGCGCTCGCCAGGACTGGGAGCACTTCGTCCGCGCGCTGTCGCACGACATGAACGCGAATTTCATGTTGTTGGATAGTTCGTTCCGGCGTTTGAAGGATTCGCTCGACGCCA
>JAAYEH010000242.1 GCA_012728855.1 Rhodopirellula sp.
AGAACGGCAGGCGGGCGCAAGACCATCAGCCGCAAACGCCGCGTCGGACGCAAGGTCCAGGTCGTTTAGTCTTCATTCCCTAAACACAAGCCCGGCCGCCACCTGGCTGCCGGGTTTTTGCGCGCTTTGTTCCCCCGCAACAGACATCATCGCAATCTTCCGACCTTGCTTCACCTCGCGGGGCATGCGTCAAGCAGGTCCGCCACGGATGACACCACCATGTCCGGCTGGTATGCGTAGTTTGCCAGGTCCTCCAGCCTCGTGCCGCCAGAGAGCACAAGCACAGTTCGGTAGCCCATTTGCACGCCGCCGAGGATGTCAGTCTCCATCGTGTCGCCAATCATGGTAGTGCCTGCCGCGTCGAGGCCCAGTTCCTTCCGCGCCGCCCGCATCATCACGGGGCTGGGTTTGCCCACGGAGAACGCTTTTTTTCCGGTAGCCGCCTCGATCATCGCCACAACGGCCCCGCATCCCGGGCGGATGCCGCCGGCAGTGGGACAGGTGGCGTCAAGATTGGTGGCGATCAGCCTGGCCCCGTTGCGCACAAGCCCCACCGCCTTCTCGACGATCTCGAACGACAGCGTTCGCCCCTCGCCGATAACGACGTAATCCGCGTCGTGGTCTACAACCGAGTAGCCATTGGCGTGCAAGGCCGTCAGCAGTCCGCCCTCGCCGATGACGAAGGCGGTGCCGCCGCTCTTGCGTCCGGCAAGGAACCTGGCGGTGGCCATCGCACAAGTGAAGACGTGCTTGTCCTGCACCGGGATGCCCATGCGATTGAGCCTCGTGGCGACGTCCCGCCGCGTTCGCTGGCTGTTGTTGGTCAGGAACAGGAAAGGCGTCTCGCTTTCCAGCAGATGCTCGACGAACTCCGTGGCGCCAGGTATGAGCTTGTCGCCACGATATACAACTCCATCCATATCAATCAGGTATCCAGTGGCCATGCGGCCTCCTCTCGACCTGACTGATGCAATCGGCGTGCCGCCCCAGACTTGTCGATGAAAGCCCTGAAACTATCCAAAACGGGCTCGCCATCGCATGCGCCTGACGACATTTGTGTAACTGCACGGCCCGCCAGCGACAAATGTGTCGGTGAAGGCCGCGCCGTCGCAGGCGCGCATCAAGCACAGAGGGACGATCATTAAAAGGCTTCGGTCACAGCTCCGCTGCAATCCACTTTGAATCGTCGCCTCATGCCGGCGCCAACGGAGACTACCGGCCAGGCCAGTGCAGCCGCCTGACCCAGAATGGTCCCGGCGGCGCTGGACGGTTCCGCAAAGATGCGAACGCCGGCGTCAAACCTGGTCGGGTTGCGGCAATCTACTATCGCCCATCCGCAACCACTATCGCAAACGCGAGCCTCCACGTGATCGAACACGCAAAGCAGTTTCGTGTCTGGCTGAATGTATACGCCCGGCACTTCCACAGCCGTCAGAAGAAGCGAAACCTCCGGCCAGCACGAGCCGAACATGTTGCCGCCGACATTCTTAGGCGATTCCCAGTCGCTGAAGTTGACCCTCTCGCATATGTACCCCGGCTTCATGATTGCGGGATCACCCACTGCGCGGTCCGACCGACTGATGTACTGGGTGATGTTGTGGGCGGTCTGACGGATCTGCTCCAACCAGAGTTTGTTGCCGGTGTAGCGGAACAGTTTGAAGAGCGAGTCGCCCGAAAGCGTGCATATCCCGGGGGCGGAATGCTTGTTCTGGACGTTCGCCCAGACAGAACCGGCCGAGCTGACATCAAGCCTGCCCAGCGGCGAGTCCGCGGGAAACTTGTAGTCGTACGAGGCGCACCACGTCACGCACTGGGCAGCCATGGCCTGCGCCCGTCCAAGCCAGTGCCGATTCGCCGTGACTTCGTAAAGCACAACAAAGGACTCAAGCATGGCGAAAGCTGATTCGCTGTCGGGGCACTTGAGTATCTCGCCCGGTCCGCCGGTGGTGACGCCGGGCCGCAGGCTGCTGTCATCCAGAAGCCCCGCCAGATCCTCAGCCGCCTTGATGTAGTCCGGCCGATCGAAGAACTGCCCCGCCAGCGCAAAGGCGGCGGGAGCAATCGCAGAAGCAGTAGAGCCCCCAACGACAACCTCGCCGCTGACGCAGTCAATGTATTGCCCCAGTTGTCCATAGCGCCGGAACGTCGTCAAAAGGCGCTCGGCAAGCAGCAATACGCCTTCATTCAGGCGTTGGGATGGTTTCCATGCGTTGTCGCGCCGGTGGCACAGACACAGCGCCTTGACCACGAAGTAAAGCGCATCCGCCTGTTTGCGTGTCATGCACCAGTTCTTCGTGCCTGGCGTGTTGAAACCGTCGTCATACGCCTCGCCGT
The DNA here is from genome assembly GCA_012728855.1 of Rhodopirellula sp. GTDB lineage: Bacteria > Planctomycetota > Planctomycetia > Pirellulales > Thermoguttaceae > JABWBD01. The sequence goes on from JAAYEH010000242.1 coordinate 2,335, forward strand.
CATGGTGGATGGCGTGCAGAAGGCCGCTGGGATACTGGGCTCGGCTGAACATCCAGTCCAGATTTTGCAGTGCCCGCCGGCGGGAATCATCGCTGCCAGCCAGCAGCAGAGGAAACGGCGTCATGCCGCCGCCCACCCAACCTGTCTGCCAGTCAAAACCGGGCGAATCTCCCGCGCCAATCACGCCTACTGAGTAGTAGCCGCCCTCCCGCCAGTTCTCGCGGTTGTACTTGTCTTCGACAATCGAGAAGGCTGCCGAAAAGGGGAACTCCTGCTTCAGAGCAACTGGCGGCGACATATCCTGTCGAACGACGGCAAAAGCGTCGTACAGATCCTGGACGCTGCCGGAATCGAAGATCAGCAGGCGAAAGTTGATCGTGACTTCCGTGCCGGCGGACCAGTCTGCCGCCCGATCCCAGGATGCGGCAGCAGTGTTGCACATCCTGTAAAGCGTGTCCCGACGCATGCCAGGAGCCTCGATCCGCAGCACGGCACTGGTGCGGTCCGCCGATTCCTCAACGGCCAGGCCGTGGTTGCCCAGATGGCTCCCTTGCGTGGTCAGCAGTATTGCCGAGCGGGCTGCTGCCGGGTTGTGGAAGCAGATGCAGGGTGTAGTGACGTCGCCGCTGGTCAACTGCAGCCGCGAAGGCACGCCGTCATCGACACTCAGGCGAGGAACATCCGAGATGATGATTGGCGCATCCACTCCTACATCCCCCGGCTCGTGAATCATTGGCGGATACTTGTATGGCCTGCTGGGATAGCGGTTGCCATTGTAGGCTGCTGCCGGCAGCATGACGAACACTTGCTTTGACCATCCGGTGACGTGCCATTCCAGAGCCGCCGCCACCTGTCGCGCCTCCCCGGCCGTTACACGAAAAGTCAGCGACCCGTCCAGCGCGTCGGGACGCTCTGTTGAGGGGGCAATAGTGGCGTTGACAACCCACGATGCCCCGGCAAACTGCGGCGTCATTGACGAGTTGCCTGCACCGGCAATGGGCCAGCTCGCCGTGCAAATCTCACTGCTGCCTTCAAACTGCGTCAAACGCGCATGAAGCGAAACCGGATTGTTATTGTTGACCATGCTCCAGAGCAATATCGCACAGAGCCTCGCCGATCAAGGCGCATTCTCAAATGCAATGCATGTGTTGTGCTGCTTTGGCCGGCGCATGTGTATTGCCGGTTGGTGCTGCGCATGTGCATCGCGTGATCATCATCGCCCTCAGGGCTGGGCCCTACCAATTCATACCGCTACAATTGACGCCGTCTGATCGCCTGCAAAGGAGAACGACTATGCCCCACGTTCGCAAAACGTGGCGTCAGAAGCTTGACGCAGCCAAGGCCAAGGTATCTGAGTGCAAAGTCTTCAAGTGCGAGCAGAGCGGCAAGGTGTTTGTCGTGCCGTCGCCGGTGCGGCTTGAACAGATTATCCGCAGCCTGCCGTGGGGCGAACTCATCACGATGCAGCAACTCGCCCAGCGGCTTGCCGCCGAGCACGGCGCCGATCTGGCCTGCCCCATGACGACGGGGATTTTCTGCCGGCTCATCGCCGAAGCCGTCGAAGAGAGCAGCCGACCTGGCGCCGTGCCGTGGTGGCGGGTGCTCAAGACCGGCAACGAGCTAAACCCCAAGTATCCCGGCGGCGGCCTGCTTCAGCGCCAGCGGCTCGAGGCCGAGGGACACCGAGTGAAGCCGGTTGGCAAGAAGCTCATCGTCGCCGATTGATCGGAGGGCCTCCGCGTTGGCGTACGTAGCAGATAACATGGTCCACTTCGCAGCTGTGTATACGTGTTTTCCTGATTATGTCATTCCTGGCGTATCGTCTGCTGCTTGGCGGCGGCAAGACTGGTATTGGGCGCATCTAAAGAAGTGTTATCATCATCGCTCACGGCGCAGGGCTGATACTGGTTGCGCCGTCCTAGTCCTGGCTGTATTTCCGGGCGATGCGAAGGCAATGCGGCTGCGGAAAACATCAGAGGGTCTCAGTATCCGGAAGTTACAGTAACCTGCTTGTATGAGCAAATCTGGTATCGCCAAACTCAGCCCCTTGGCGCTTTGGTCTGCGGCCGGCGGCGGTTGCCGTTGGATATCCGCCATTTGTCGCGATAGGCGCGCGGGCTAAGGCCGATGACGTCGCGGAAGGTGCGGTTGAAGTGCGACAGGTCGGCAAAGCCGCTTTGCATGGCGACGGAAA
>JAAYEH010000243.1 GCA_012728855.1 Rhodopirellula sp.
GCCTACTGGTCCACAGCGCGTTCTGACGCACTCAAGGGCGGCGGACGACAAGCGACGAGCGGAACGGCAAGGGCGCTGCGAAGGCGTCGTCAGTAAAGCTGCACGCCGTTGTCGATGTAGTGACGGACCTCCTGCAATGCCTGACACAGCGCCTGTTCCATGTCGTGGTACGAGCCGCGCTTTCTGGACGAGACGACTACTTTCCAGCCATTTTCCGCGATGAACGACCGCTTCATCGTTCGGGGACCGGCTTTTCGCTTGCCCCGCCGCTGGCGAACCTTGCCGGCGATCTGCTGGTGCGTCAGTTCGCCACCGCGGGCCGACGCTGCCAGTCGCTGCTGCGCGGCCTTGTCCGAGAGTTTCGAGATTTCATAGGCGCTCCGGGCGGAAATTTCGCCGCTGGCAACCTGCTGTTGAATCGCTGATGGCAGTTTCAGCAGGCACAGCACGCGGCTGACCTTGCTCGGATGGACGCGAATGGCCTCGGCAAGCTGCTTGGCGTTCCAGCCGTTCAGTTCCATCAGCTTTTCAAACGCCCTGGCCTCTTCCAGCGGCTGGAGATCCTCCCGCAGGCAATTCTCGATCAGTTGCTCTTCCAGAATCTGCGACTCCGACAAGGCTTGTTCGTGGAAATAGCAGTCGATCGTGGTCAATCCGGCCCGCTGCGTGGCTCTCCAGCGGCGTTCACCGGCCACGATGATCCACTTGCGCGCTCCGGCCGACCAACGTACCCGGATCGGGCTCAGTTGGCCCTTGTCGCGAATACTTCGGGCCAAACGCTCCAGGGCTTCTTCCGCGAACTCCGTCCGCGGTTGATCCGGGTCCGGGATGACCTGGTCCGGGTCCAACCGGCCCACATTCCGCAGCGGACTGCGGCCGATGTCCCGTTGCTGCGGCACCGGGCTGAGCACTGCTCTGGCCTCCTGCCGGCGTACTCCCAGCGATTCGTCAAGCTGGTCGCCGATGGCTGCCAATCGTCGTCTTGTATCCATGACCGTCCTACGCTACCTGCCGTTTTTTCGCCTGTTCGGCCACTCGTTCCAGGATTTCCCGGCACAACGCCCGCGTGGCCTGGGCCGCCTTGCAGCGCGGGCTGAAATGGCCCACCGGCTGCCGGCAGGCAAGGGCCACTTTGAAGGCCGATGCCTCCGGGATGACCGTCTCCAGCACCAAATCCCCGTACAGCGACCGCAAACGCTTCTCGTAAGCCTGATGCACCAGCAAGCGCCTGTCGGCGCGTGTCACCACGTGTCCCAACAGCCGCAAACCACTGTTCAACTGCCGGGCGTTGTCCACCGCCTGATGAACCACCCGCAGCCCCTGAGTGCCGAAATCCTCCGGTGGAACGGGAATCACGATGGCATCGGCGGCCAGCATTGCGTTCCAACTGCACAGATACAGGTTGGGCGGGCAGTCGATCAGCACGAAATCGTAGCGCGGCGACGTTTCCAGGTGGGCACGCAACGTCTGTTGCTTGAGCCCCGCCAACTCGGGCGATGGCGAATTGTGGGCAGCCAGCGTGTGATTGGCCGGAATGAGCGAGATCCGCTCGAACGAAGTGGGCAGTGTGATTAAGTCGGCTGACGCTCGATGACAGTCATCGTCGAACAGGACCGCCAAGGTCTCCTCGGCCGTCAATCGCTCGATTTCCGCGGAACCAAAGAAAGCCTGACTGAGCGAACCTTGGGGGTCGGCATCGACCAGCAGCACCTGGAAGCCAAGCTCGGCCAAGCAGCCCGACAGATGAAAGCAAGTCGAACTCTTGCCGCAACCGCCCTTCTGATTGATGAAACAAAGTGTCGTCGCCATGCGTCTCCTCAGCCGATTGCCAGCGGCAATTCCGGGCTAAGTTCCCGTTGCCGTTACCAGAACTCTGGCACGACGAAGCCAAGGTGGTCAAGCAAAAAAATGCCTTTCGCTCTGATCCGCGACGTGTTACCTGGTGGAAGTACGATAAACACATGGCTCTTTTCGTATGGCTCGCTCATCCGCGAACAGAAAGACA
>JAAYEH010000244.1 GCA_012728855.1 Rhodopirellula sp.
ACCTGGACCAAGTCGCACATCACCAGGGCCGCCTTGCGTTCCGCCTGGCGAAACACAACAGCTTTAGCAAAGAGCGGGTCGAAAAAGGGTTCTCCGTTCCGGGCCGGCGTAATATCGACCACCGCCACCCCGGCCTGAATATCAGGTTGCGCCGCGGCCACCGCGAGGGACTCCTTGAGCAGAATCAACCGAACAATAAGAAGCGACGACGTCACCCACACGCTGTGTTTTGCCACGGTCATGATCCGATATCTCCTCGGTCGACTTGGAGCCACAGGGGAAGGAAGAAGCGAAACGCCAGCATAGGGCGACGCGGCCCCGGTGGTCAAGACCGCGAATTGAGGAGAATAAGAGAGAACCATTCACCTGACACTGGAAACGGACTGCGAGCGGCAGGGCGGATGCCGTCAATCCAATTCCGCATCACTTAGCCTTATGCGACGCACGCCTGGCATCATAATGCCAGGCAGCCGATGCCCATGCCGTCAACCGATCCAACATAGCGCCGGGCTCGTCGTGCGGTATCTGCGCGGCGATCGCAGCGATTCGGTTGTCTACAGTTGTCACAATCAGACAGCCGAACGGAGTTCGCCACGTCGTCGTCCATCGGCCCTTCGATAGTTCGGTTTGCCCGATGCATTCGGCCCCATTCTCGGTAAACCACTCCGACAACGCCGTGCCAACCGCCTTCTCCTTATCGGTTGGCGCACGCCGTTTTCGACGGATAGAGCAGGATTCGACTTTGCCGATTCTCCTTGGCATGCTGAGCCTCATGCGATTACCAGTATTGCGGCAAATATCGACGTGCAAGTGACTATACGGAATGAGGAGTACGATGGCAACCGTGGCAACCTGGATCTGCGTGGCGACTAAGAGCCTATCCGAATACTGAACAGCCGGCCAGGCGCGCTCGTAATGTATTGCAGGATGTCAATTCTTCAACTGCATGGAGGTGCGATCGTGGCGGACTGCGTGACGTCAAAGTTTCACCAGATTCCCGACGCGTTGTAGGAACGTTTGGAACCATTGCTTCTGAAGTATCAGCCGAGTCCCAAGGGAGGCAAGCCGCGATTACCCTTGCGGCAGGTGGCCAATGGAATCTTCTACGTGCTTGTGACAGGTTGCCAGTGGAAGGCCATGCCGCGCGAATTCGGCGCGGGCAGCACGATCCATGCCTACTTTCAGGAATGGGTCGCGATGGGCATCTTCGAGTGACTGTGGCAAATCGCGTTGCAGGAGTACGAGGACCGCAAGGGCATCGACTGGCAATGGCAGAGCATGGACGGGGCGACGACCAAGGCGCCGCTGGGCGGGGAAAAAAAACAGGGAAAAACCCGACCGATCGCGGCAAGCTGGGCGTCAAGCGGTCGGTGCTCATCGATGGCCGTGGCGTGCCGATTGGTGTGGCGGTGGACGGCGCCAATGTGCATGACCAGAAGTTGGTGAAGGAAACGCTCGACAATATCCCTGTCCGACGGCCCAGGCCCACCCGACGCAAGCGACAACATCTCTGCCTTGACAAGGGCTATGTCGGCAAACCTATCGAGCAACTGGCGCGTCGCCGTCGATACGTGCCGCACGTTCCCGCCAAGGACGGCTCTCGTCCGACGAAGAAACATCGTAACGGCAAGCCGCGTCGCTGGAAGGTCGAACGCACGCACTCTTGGCTGAATCGGGCGAGGCGACTCCTCATCCGCTGGGAAAAGAAAGTCGCCAATTACCTTGGCTTTCTTCATCTTCAGTTCGCAAAGGTTGCCTTGCGGGCCATAGGGGTAATCGGATAGGCTCTTATAGACCTTCGATGGTGTCGAGGCTTCTTCGTGGCCGTCCTGGCGGATAAATTCGGGGTACAACCGATGCAGTTTGATGCGGGCGTCGTCGGTCTTGAACTGCCAGTTGACGCGATTCGCGTTGGTGTTTCGATCGCGCTGCCAGGCAGCAATCTCCTCGGCCAGACGGTCTCCCTTGGCAGCAGTCCGAACTGGAAAAACATGCCCACACCGGAGCAGGTGCGCGAGGACATGCTCAGTTTCTATGAGTGGGGCGCCGACGGCGTAATGGCCTTCATTTACCATTGGGACGGCCCAAACAAGGAGCCGCAGGGGTTGGTCGTGCGTCGGCTCGCTGGAGCAACCGATCTACAATCCCGGCGACGAGACCATCGAGATCCTGATCTCCCTGCAGGATACGGCCAGGGGCTGGTGGCAGCGCTCTGTGGAAATCCCGCCCAAGTTGTCGATATTGATCCGCGTGCCGATGGCCGAGCGAGGCGATGCCGTCGCCGATCGCGTTCAAGCGTTGATCGAACAGCGCCAAGCCTGGGAGGCCATGATCGACAGGGCCGGCTGACTTCTTTCCGAACTTGTTCGACCGGGCCGGGCGTAACCGTTCGCGCCCGTGGTCGGGGACTGGTCCGTTTTTCGGCCGATTCGAGTGTTTTGGCACCAAAGACGTTGCCCGAAAAAATTAGAATTTGGGAGGCAAAATCATGATCTATCAGCGGTTACTGTTCAGGGCTTGTCGCCACGCCCTCATGATCACGCTCTACAGCGTCCTGTGCTGCAATGGCCAGACGGTCCTGCACCGTTGGGATTTCAGCAAGGGTCTTGGTGAGTGGTTTGCCGCCCACTCGTGCGCACCGCTGGAGGTGAACGACGGTCGCCTGACGGTGCGCGTCACGGGGTTCGATCCGTACATTTACAGCAGCCGGGGCACGGGCGTCGCCATTGACGTCAGTTCCTCCACATTTATCCGGATGACAGCGCAGTGCAACCTATCGCAACCAGCCACCTTCTTCTGGGCGGAGAACCGCGAGGGGCGCGACACGGGGTTTCAGGCCGGCAAAGAAGTGGCGTTCCGCATGCACGGGGACGAGAAGTTTCACCAGTACAACATCTTCCCGGGATGGACGGGCCAAATCTCGCGCCTGCGGTTTGACCCACCTGGCGGTGCCGACCAGGGTGTGCTGGTAGAAATTGCCTCGATCGAGCTTCTGCAGTTGCCGCCAACGCCCGTTGCCGCCGAGTCCACCTGGGACTTCTCTGGGACATTGGCGGGTTTCTTGCCCAGCCAGTTTGTGGAAGATTTCCGTTTCGAGCAGGACGGCGTGGTTCTACGAGGTTTCGGTTCGGCGGCGACGCTCGTCAATGACACCCTGGACCTGGCTGCCGAAGAATGTCCCTGGCTCAGCCTGAATGCAATCAGCGCCGAGCCCACGGTACTAACGATCATGTGGCGGACGGGCAAGGAAACGTCGTATTCCAACGAGCGTGCATGTGTGCGTGTGCTCCCGGGCCGTCCGATCCACAACGTCCGCCTGGACCGGTTCGAATCCTGGAAGGGCCGGATCACGGGCCTGCGGATTCAGTGGGCGGCCGACGAGGAACCGGTCGAGTTGAAATTTCGCCAGGTGGCGCTGGGCGCGGCCCCGGCAGGACCGGGTCGGCTGGAAATCGTTTCGGCGGGGACAGACCGGTACCTGGTTCTTGCTGACGAAACCGTCCGGTTCACGGCAAAAGTCCGCAATGCCGGCGGGGAAGCCCTCGAGCCGCAACGGCTTGAACTGAGAGGGGAGGGGCTTCCGGCGGGGAAACTCGCCCTGGAAACCCCGCGCCTGGCGCCGGCAGCCGAGGCCAAAGTGAGCACTTGCCTGTCCCTGACCGGCGACCGCCTGGAACTGTCCGGCCCGGAAGAAAGCTCCCCCCGAACGATAAGAGTCACGGTCGCCCCGAAGCTTGATGCCGATTCGTCTGCGGTCCGCGGGGCGCTGGTTACCGAGTCCTGTGCAAAAATCGGCACTGAGACGGTGCGGCTCCGGGCTCCGGCACACCGAAAAACCCAGGAGTACGGCCCGCTTGTGGTCGAAGTCTTCCGCGATGGCGAGTGGCGGCGTGTGGGCGTGCTGCCGGCATGCGGGGCTCTCGCAACCGAGGACAACGTCCATCGCGAGTTGCCCTGGGGAAAGGTGGTCGCAACGGATCACCGCGGTACGAAGCCGGCGTTGATCTTCACTGCCGTCTACCAAGAGCCAAACGGGTGCCGCTGGACGAGTACTGCGGAGTATCGGCTCGTCGACAAGGGCGACCGCATTGCCATGACTCACACGCTCGAGTGCGACCGTGAAGGCTCTCTACACCGCTACGATGGCCCCGTACTTCGCGTGGGCGATGGCACATTCGGCGGCGAGAAATTCGAGGCCCTGTTTCCGGGCCTGGAGTACCTGTCAGCCCACGAGGAATCCTCCAGCGACCGCGACATTCTGCCTCCGGGCGACTTGCGGGCGATTCCCGACCCTCGCCGCATCTGTATCCCGGCGATGGCGATCACCTCCCCGGAGCGCGACCTGGTGGCCCTGCTCTGGGACAACCAGCAGCACTGGCTGGGAGACAACGATCAGCCCACGGCCGTGTTCGCGTCGCCCAACCTGGTTGAAAGCGGCGATGCCCGCCTGAGCCCGGCTGATTTCACGATCGAGCGCAGCGGCAACAACCATTTGATGGGACTCTTTGCACCGTCGATCCCGGATTTTCTGGAAGAAAACGGACTGCAAGCCCGGAAGCCGATTTTGCTCGGACCGGACGATGCAATCACCCTACGAAGTCTTCTGCTGGTCCGTGCGAACGCCGAGGTGCTGGATGCGGTGAGCGTATGGCTGCAGTGGGCCAAACCCGGGCCGATCGGCAATCCGCCGTCGACGCTCCCTGAGCACTACGCGCTCTCCCTGCGCGCACTTGAGGAAATCCTGTACACGCCCGGGAAAGGCTGGGCGAATGTCAAGGGTTGGGATCCGAGTCCCAATCCCCCGACGGCCTTGGCGTATCTCTATCTGGCCGAGCAACTGCAAACCCCCGAGCTGCGGCAAACCGCCATCCAACGCATCGGCAATCACCGGGATGTTCCGCTCTCTCTGCACCTCGGCTCCGTTTCCGAGACCGTGCAGAGAGCGCGTCGGGAAGGCTTCGGAGCCTTGGGCCGCCGAGAAGCGGACGGCAACTGGGTGTTTCGACCTACGGAGAAGACTGCCAGCCTGGGACGGGCCGGCGATACCAACGTCGGAATGGCGGCGGGGTCCGTGCGTCAGATCCTGCGCTGTGCCGCCCAGTCCGCCGACCCGGTTCTGCTGCAGCAGGGGCTGAAAGGATTGCAGTGGATGCGGCAGTGGCGTGTCCCGCGAGGTGCGCAGGTCTGGGAAATCCCCTTGCATGCGCCCGACATTCTCGCCTCCGGCCACTGTTGCGCCGCATTTCTCTGGGGGTATCGCCTGACGGGAGACGAATCGTACCTCGAAGACGCCGTGTATTGGGCGCGGACGGGGCTGCCGTTCGTGTACTTCTGGCAAACGCCGGTCGAGGGCCTGGAGCCGATGCGCGGCGGCACCATTCCTATCTTCGGAGCCACATTCTATGTCGGCAGTTGGTTTGGGCGTCTGGTGCAGTGGTGCGGGCTGGAATACGCGGCGACCCTTCTGGACCTGGCGGAGTATGACAACAGCCACGACTGGACCACGATCGCCCGCGACATCACCGTCAGCGGCTGGCGCCAGCAGCAGGAAAAGGAAGGTTTCCAGGGGCTCTACCCTGATAGCTGGTCCATGTTGACCGGCGACATTTCCTGGGGGCTGATGCTGGGGCCACAGCGTCTGGTTCGCAACCAAGTCGCCCTGGACGGCTACCGCCCCGACGGCGACACGCGGCTGTTTCGCCGGGGTAATGCCCTCGTCGCTCTTCTCGGCCCCGGCCGGTTCGAAACCGTGTCCGCGGGGGTGCCCGGTGACGGCACCCGGATAACCGATTTGCCCGATGGCCCCTTCGACCTTCAGTTCCAGCATCATTTTCGCAACCATCCGGAATGCTATGTGGCGTTGGTGGGAGTGAGCGAACCCCGGGCAGTGGAACTTGCGGGGACGCCGGTGCCGCGGGTCCCGGACCTGGATGCTGTCGAGCAGGGCTGGACATGGTCGCCGTCGATGCCGGGCCTAGTCGTCCGTCTCCACAGCCCCGCCAAGGCTCCCGTGTCCGTAAGGCTATCGGGACTCAACCCGCGTCCCGCCGCGACGGAAGAGATTCAGTGGACATTCGACACGGATTCCGAAGGGTGGACCGCCGATCATGATTTGGCGCCGTTCGAGATCCGAAACGGCGCTCTGGTGTGCAAACCGACCGGCGGAGACCCGTACCTGACCGTGCGTCTTGCCGGATTGGACGCCGCCGGATTCCCCCGAGTCCGCATCCGGTACCGAACGTCGCAAAACAGTTCGATGCAGCTTTTCTGGGCGTCATCCGCGGGATATGCGGCCGAACGGTCGCTGACAGTTCCCGTGCAAGGAGGCAACGAGTGGCGGACCGTCGACGTCGATTTGAG
>JAAYEH010000245.1 GCA_012728855.1 Rhodopirellula sp.
ATCCCCCAGAGGCGCGTGGTGCCCATGTCCCCTCGGATTTGAGAAATCGCCAACTTGGGCACCACACCCGCCACTGCCAATCGTCGCACGCGCCCCCTTCGCTCCTCCTCCAACGCTTCGAGCCTATCCCAAAACCGCTGGGGACTGGCTCATTTTGCGGAGTCTTCGGAGCAAAATGTGCCTGTCCCCTTCTTCCGACGCGGTTCTGGGATAGGCTCTTACTCCACCACAGTGACCGAGTGGTGAGGGACTGGTGGTCTTGGAAAACCGGCATCCTTGACCGCCACATTTCGCGCATGGTAAAAACACGCATGGTAAGAACACGGGGACTGGCTCCGAGCCAATTAGATTCTGCCCGTGAAAGACACGGTTCGGCTTGAACTCAGAGGCGATCTGATGGCGTCATCGCTCGTCTCTAACGCCAGCCCACTCATTGCGTTGGAGCAGATCGGCCAATTGCCGATCCTGAAGGGATGACGAGACGCATGGCCAGTATCCTGATCGCGTACGACACCGGCGAAGGTCAGACCAGGAAGATCGCCCAATACATGGGCTATTTCGTCTCCCGCTCTGGTCATGACGTCCAGGTGATCGACATTCGCCGACCGCCTTCCGGCTTCTCTTTCGACGGCATCGACGCCGTCCTCGTCGGGGCATCGATCCACCTCGGCAAGCATTCCCGACACATCGTGGACTTCGTTGGCCGCCACAAGGCCCGCCTGGAAGCGGCGCCGACCGGCTTCTTTTCGGTCAGCCTGTCGGCTGGAGTCGAGAAGCAAAAGGCCGAAGCCGGTCGGTTCCTCGAAGAGTTTCTTCAGAAAGTGGACTGGTCGCCAACAATCAAGGCAACATTCGCCGGGGGCCTTCTGTACCGGGAGTACGGCTTCCTGAAGCGTTGGATGATGAAAAAAATCGCGCGGGACGCAGGCAAGGACACGGATACCTCGAAGAACCACGAGTACACGGATTGGCAGGCCGTCGATGGGTTTGTGCAGGAATTCCTGGCTCAGCTTGCCCACGACCAGGCAACGGAATAGAACGCCATCTATGCCCGGTTATGCCGCAAAGCCCCCACCCGGCATGCGGAACCTATGGGAAACGACATGCGCGCGCGGCCTCTACAAACTCGACAATATTCTCCAGAGGAGTGTCGGCCGGCAGATCGCAGCCGGTGGAGACGATCACGTTTTCGTAATCGATCAACGATTTGAGCAGGGCGACGGTTTCCCGCCGCACCGTCTCGCGGTCGCCGCGGAGCATGACGCGCACCGGATCGATATTGCCGATGATTGCCACGTCGGACGGTACGCGAGGGGCCACGGCGGGCAGATCCACCATCGAATCAAAACTGAGGCCATGCACGCCCGTGCGGCACATCGGTTCGATGTGTCCAGAAACGTGACGTGTCCAGAAACGTGACGGGCACCGAAAATGGCTTGATTGGGAGGAATGGCTGAAACTGCCACCTGCCTCGACCACCTCGGTATGCACTTGGCGAAATGGTGTTCCACCCGTCGGCGAAATCGATCCGCTACCGGTCCGGTGGCGGTTCATTATCGGTCACCTTCACATCCTTGAACATGAACGGGTTGTCACTGAGCCTCAAGGCATTGCCGCTGGCGGTGGTCACATTCCTGAGAATGACCTCTCTGGTTCTGACATACGGAAACTTCTCCACGAAGGAATCGTCGGTCATACGTGGATTGAAATTCGCAAGAATGGCGGGGCCCTGGTAGTCTGCCGGGTGGCTTGAGTCGTCGATGTGGAGGGTGTCGATGGTGATACGTTCCGGCATGTAGCAGGTGTAGCCGAAATCATGCTGTCCGGAGTAGGATCCGCCGATCAGGCTGGCACGGGTTGGTCTGCCGCCTGCCGGCACAAAGACGCAGTTGCGGATGACGAATTCTCCCTGCCACGTGCTGCCGTAGTCGGATCGCAAATTGATAAGGTTTCTTCCATAGATGGTGCTGTTCTCCACGGTGAAGATCCCGCTGCCGATGGCATTTATGCCTTGATGCCCTAGGGTCGAGTTGCGGATGGTGGCATTGGCAACGCCCATGTGGGCATCGAACCGGGAAAAGGTGCAATGGTCGAAAACAAGATTCTTGCAGTAGTTGGACCCCACGATTCCCCAGTACGCCCCGTCCTGGATGTCATTCGTCTGGCTGCAATTCACGAAGGACACGTTCAGGGCCTGGTTGAGGGAGATGTCGTAGCTGCCCATAGAGACCGGAACTCCCGCCGAGCCAATGGTCCGGTACGTTTTGTGTCCGGTCAGGGTGGTGTTCCGGACCGTCACGAAGCAGCAGGTGCCGATATTGATGAAGCCGCCATAGGGCGCGCCGTGGTCTCCTTCGCCGGTGACGCGGTGCTCCAACCCGTCCACGAGAACATTCGAACGTCTGATCGCGATGCCCCGGCTGTAGTAGGTGTATTTCGATTCGGCGGTGTTGGCGATGGTAGTAAAACGTCCTCCGCTGATAGTCAGCGTCGTCTCGTCGATGGGATGGGCGGTGCAGTCTGTGATCCGGTCGAAATCCCAGATGATCGGAGCGTCCGCATCCACATTGCCGTCTTTGTCGACGATAAAGACATCCGTCTGCGGGGAGCCATGGTTGCGGTTCGCCCCAAACCGGATGTAGCGTCTTATGTGGGAATTGGTGACGGTGACCAGGCAGGTTCCGGGCAAGGAGACGTCGATTCTTTGCTGATTCTTCTCAAGCGAAGATATCCCCTCAAGTTGGAACGGTTGCAGGCTGGAACTCACCAGGAAAACATGGGCCCCACGGTTTTGGACGCCGGTATCGTCAATGATGAAGGCAGCCGTGCCGAAATCGGTGTCGGTCTGGATGACCACCGTGCGATTCTTTCCGCCGATGTAGTATGTGGCGCCCTCGTGGGCTTTCACAGGAAGCCCGTGCTGATTGGCGAACGCATGGGCGGCAACGATGGCGTCGATATCATCGGTCTTGCCGTCGCCCCTGGCACCGAAGTCACTATAGTGGACCACGCCCTGCGGGGACAATGCGGCCCTCGCCGACAGACTTGGGCCGCAGATACTCATCGCGACCGTTGCTACGGCTATGCTGTACGTCACTGCCATCACATGATATCGCTGTCGAGAGCAGAACATTGCGTTCCTGTCTGTTTGGGGTGCCGAAAACATGAATGTCTTTCCTGGATGGGGTTTGCCTGGGCTGAATCTTCACAGAACGACACGGGCCACGCGGACGGCGACTGTGACTCTGATCTCTTCCCGAGCGCTGCTGCCGCCTCGCGTGCATGCGCAGGTCTGGCCCGGCCGTGAATCAGATTACAGACCCGGGGACCAAGTCCCCCGCCCGAGGAACCGAGCTGCCAGATCCCCGAGCCCGAACTGCAAGTGCTTGCGGCAGGCCGCTTCCCCGCAGTCCGATTCGCGCGCCTGCCGGACGAACGCGAAGAACCGCCGCTGCGGCTCGCGCACCAACCCAAACCATCGTGGCCGGGCCTCCTCGATCAGGAGACGGACCAGGATCTCGGCCAGTTGGTAACTGAGTTCCTGGCCCCTACCCGGACGGAAGAATCCCTCTCCTCGCCATAACTCGTCCAGCCCATGCTTGGCCCAGTATCTTTTGTGCCGCCTGGCCATCTCCGTGTCAACCTGCAGCAGCGAGCGACCGGTCATGTCGTGCTCGAACATCTGGGCAAGCCCCTCCTCCAGCCACAGCGGCATAGTAAGGTGTTGGAGCGAGGCGTGCATCAGTTCGTGGGCCAAAGTATTCTCCAGCATCCACACTTGCTTGCCGCAGAGGGCAATGTGCGGATAGCCTTCGCGGATGTGGATCCCTGCCGACCCACCATGCCCGCCCTCCGGGAAGTACAGGGAAATGTAGCGATAGTACTCTTCAGCAGTCCGAAGCGCGAGTATGACCTGCTTGCCAGGGATCTTGAATTCGGCCACACCAGCCAAAACAGACAGAACCACCGCCCGACACCGCTCAGCGAACTGCAGCAGCGACCGGCCTGGCGCATCCTCCAAGGACGCGAGCGCCAGAAAGTGATCCGACTCGGCGACATCGTAGCCGCGACCGAGCGCGGGGCCAAGTTCGGCCAACCACTGCCGGCAAACCGCTACCCACGCATCCGCCCGACGGTCGGGGCCGCACCGGGACTCGATCCACGTTTCGATCAAATCCCACTGAGGGCGCGGCAATCCCTCCTTCCAAGCGAGCGAACCAGAGATGTCAAGTTCGGTCGTCCTCACGAATCGCCGCTTAAAGAAGGTTCCGGAATTGTTCGTTTGTCAGCCCCGCATCACGCACAATGTTGCCCATCGTAATCGCATGTATTGGATTGTGGCGCGGTATGGTGAGTATTCGTGTTCCGTCGGTCATTACGATGTGTTTGCTTTGACGCGCGATCCGAAAGCCGGACTTTTCCAGCGCCCGAACAGCATCCAGATGATTGACGCCCGGTAGCTTGGGCATGCCTACACCTCGACAGCGACGCGCTTCGCCCCTGCCGATAGCGCCAGATCCTCAACCACGTCCAGATACTCGCGAATCGCGTCGGTGATGTTGGCCAGCGCCTCCGCTTCAGTATCGCCCTGCGAGTGGCACCCCGGCAGTCCAGGGACTGACGCGGCAAAACCCTCATCCGATTCCTCGACCAGAACGGTATACTTCACGGCTATCTCCTGGAAATCGAGACCCAACGGACTCTCAGGGGGCGTGTTGCTCATCAGATTCCAGTATACCTCCCCGGGGCCAGCATCGCCAAGCCATCACGCAGCCTAGACACGCGCGGCTTTGGCATCATGCAACCGACGGTCGCTTAATCGATACCGAGAAATCGGCAGTAGGCCGTTTTCTCTTCAGGATCGTAGGCGAAATACTTCGTTTCACTGTAGGAGCCTTTGCGGGCAGGGGAAGTGCGGTGAAAGTCGTCGCGCCAGAAGTAAAGCCACTCCGGCCTCACCGCCACTCGGCGAAACTAGCGAGGTTGGCGGCCGATACGGAAAAAAACTCCCACCCCCCCTCATACGCCGCGTCGTTGTGGACTTCAATCGCCTGCCGTGCGAAAATGGATTCTGCTCGCGCATCACCGTTCACGCTCATAAAAAGGATCCAAGCAGACATGCACCACCGTCCCACCGCCAGGCATTTGATCGTTGCCGTCATCGTCCTCGTTTTCGGCATTTCCACAAGCTCGGCCCAGACGGTGCTCGTCGAGGCTGAATCGTTTCAGGACCACGGCGGGTGGGTCGTCGACCAGCAGTCCATGGACCAGATGGGCTCGCCGTTTCTTCTGGCCCACGGCCTGGGAACTCCCGTCGACGATGCAACCACCGTCGTCCAAATTCCTGCTGCAGGTGAGTATCGTGTCTTGGTTCGCACCCGCGACTGGGTCGCTCCCTGGAAGGTTCCCGGGGCGCCGGGCAAATTCCAACTGCTGGTAGACGGCAAGGCCCTACCGACCACGTTCGGCATCGAGGGCGCCGAGTGGCATTGGCAGGACGGCGGCACGGTCCGGCTCGCGGGCGGTTCCGTCCGACTGGCGTTGGACGATTTGACGGGGTTCGAAGGCCGTTGCGATGCGATTGTTCTGACCACCGACCCCGACTTCGCGCCCCCCAACGACGACCCCGCCATGGCCGCCTTCCGCCGCACGACGCTTGGATTCGGTTCCGAACCGACCGAGGCCGGAGAGTTCGACTTCGTGGTCGTCGGTGGTGGCATGGCAGGGACATGTGCCGCGGTATCCGCGGCCCGGTTGGGTCTGAAAGTAGCACTGATCCAGGATCGGCCCCTGTTGGGCGGCAATAACAGTTCCGAAGTCCGTGTCCACCTGCAGGGCAAGATCAATCTGCCACCCTACCCCGCTCTGGGCAACCTCGTGCGAGAAATCGGCCCTCGCTACCAGGGCAACGCCCGCCCGGCGAAATACTATCAGGATGAAAAGAAGCTCGACGTAGTCGCCGAAGAAGAAAACCTCCACCTCTTTCTCAATACCCGTGTGTTCCAGGCGGAGATGAAGGCCGACCGCATCAAGGCCGTGATCGGCCGCGACACTCGCAGCGGCAAGGAACTGCGATTCCGGGCGCCGCTGTTCGCCGACTGCACGGGAGACGGCACCCTCGGCTACCTCGCCGGCGCTTATTTCCGTATGGGCCGCGAGAGCCGCAGCGAAACGGGCGAGTCGCTCGCTCCCGAGCAGGGCGACAAAATGACCATGGGCGCGTCGGTCCAGTGGTACTCCGAAAAGGTGGAAGAGCCGGTCTCGTTTCCCGAGTGTCCATGGGCGGTTCAGTTCAACCAAGAGAGCTATCAGAAGGCGACGATGGGTGAATGGAACTGGGAAACCGGCATGAACCGAGACCAGATCACCGAAATCGAACAGATCCGTGACTACGCATTTCGGGTTGTCTACGGCAACTGGTCTTTCCTGAAGAACCACAGCCCTGAAAAAAACCAGCTTGCCGACCGCCGGTTGGCCTGGGTGGCCTACGTGGCCGGCAAACGGGAGTCGCGGCGGTTGCAGGGCGACGTCGTT
Source organism: Rhodopirellula sp. (assembly GCA_012728855.1). Classification (GTDB taxonomy): domain Bacteria; phylum Planctomycetota; class Planctomycetia; order Pirellulales; family Thermoguttaceae; genus JABWBD01. The sequence continues at coordinate 6,535 of JAAYEH010000245.1, forward strand.
CTGCAGCAGCAGGACATTGAATCCCAGCGGCAATTCCCTGACGGCTGCGTCACGACAACCTGGCATATCGATCTGCACTACCCGGATCCGGAAAACACCAAGCATTTCCCCGGAGAGGAATTCCGATCGATTGCCAAGTTCCACCCGATCAAGCCTTACGCAATTCCCTACCGGGCTATGTACTCTTCGAACATCGCCAACTTGTTCATGGCGGGCCGCAACATTAGTGTCACCCATGCGGCGCTGGGAACGATCCGTGTCATGCGAACGGGCGGGATGATGGGAGAGGTCGTGGGAATGGCGGCATCGCTCTGCAAGCGGCACGACACCCAGCCCCGCGGTATTTACGAACAGTATCTCGACGAGCTGAAAGCGTTGATGACCCAAGGGGTCGGCGCGCCGGCCCCCGAGCCGATGATTTCCCAACCACCCGCTTGGCTCACGTCGGCGGGCGAGAGCCTGGCTCGCAAGGCCAAGTTGACTGTTTCGGGCAACTATGATCTCAAGCAGTACCCGGTGGCCAACATCAACGATGGTCGCTACGACCCCCAGAACAATGCATTGCGGTGGGTTAGCGACACGAACCTCCCTTGTTCGATCGAGTTCGAATGGGACGAACCGCAGACGATCAACGCGGCCCGAATCATCAGTGGCCAACGAGGCGATCTCTATCCGGAAACACCGATTACCGATTTCGTCCTCCAGTTTTTCGACGGATCGAAGTGGCGGGACATCGCCGAAACGGAAACGGCCGCCAACGCCGACTACGACTGGCACGCACGTTTCCCAGAGGTTTCTACCAAACGAGCGCGGTTGCTGGTGGAGGAGACCCCGGGAGGGTTAGCCCGAATTTGGGAGATCGAGTTCTACAGGCTCCGCCAATCACCGCAGTGATGGTTTCCTGTCAGCAATCGGTCACGATGGGGTTTTCCATCTTCCATCCCTAGGGTGCTCCCCCAGGGGTCGGTGAAACATGACCTTTGGTCAAGGACAATTGTCACCATTGCGGCCGGAAGATCTCGCTCCATCCAGTATGGTAGTACAATAGAATGAAGTGATGGTTCTTTCCTCCGATGCCGCCGACGCAACGTGGAGGGGGCGCCGACGTTCTTTGCCAACCGCACGCGCACTTCGCAGTCGCGTTTCTGCGCACTTTTTTCCCAGGGCTGGGAATTTCCGGGCGAACGCTTCCACTCGCAAAAACGTCTGAAAGGTAGTGGAGTCAAAGCCCCTTGACCTTCCTCAGCCAGCGCCGAATAAATTCATCACCATCATTCACCGAAGACTACCGTTGGAGGGCGAGAAGATGGCAGCCGATTTTGAAGACCTCGTGGCAGAAGCCCGGCAGATCAGTGGCGAAGGGCTCTGGCGCGGGACATTTCGGGAGTACTACGATCGTGTCAAACAAGATCCGCTGATTGTGCAAAACGCACATCAGCGGCTCTACCGCGCCATTGCTGCCCATGGCGTGGAAGAAATCGAGACGTCGAGTGACAAACGCCTCTACCGCATTTACGGCGGGCGGGCTCGCAAGATCCTCCGCTACAAGTTCTTCGAAGGCGAGTTTTTCGGGCTCGACCTGGTGATCATGCGGATCATGGAGTTTCTCAAGGCCGCGGCCAGCGGCGGGGAGGAGTCGCGGCAGATCCTCTACTTCATCGGGCCGGTTGGTTCGGGAAAGACCTCCATGCTCGACCATATGAAGCGGGCCCTGGAGCGTTCCGGCCCGTTCTATGCGCTGGAAGGTTGTCCGATCAACGAAGAACCGCTTCACTTGATTCCCAGGGAATTGCGAACTCGATGGGGTGCTGCGCTCGGTGTGCCGATCGATCACTTCGCCGGCCACCTCTGCCCCGTGTGCAAGCAACGCCTTGGCGAGCAGTTTCGCGGCGAGTTCTCCGACTTTCCGGTCGTCTCCCGCCGCTACTCGTCCGAAGACGGCGTCGGCATCGGGGTTCTGCCGCCGTCGGATGAGAACAGCATGGACGTCAGCCTGCTGATCGGGCGGGAGAACCTCGGCCTGATCGGCAAGTACGGGGAAAACGACCCGCGCGTGCTCGAACTCGACGGGGCGTTGAACCGCGGCAACCGCGGCATCGTCGACCTGTACGAGTTGAACAAAAACCCGGTGCCGCTGCTGCTCCCGTTGCTTTCGGCCACCCAGGAGAAACGCTACCGCGCGCCGGGTCAACACCCAATGCTGTCGTTCGACGGCGTGCTCGTGGCACACAGCAATGAAACCGAGTTCGAGCGATTCCGTGCCGACAAACGCAACGAAGCGCTGGTGGACCGCATGGTGCCGATCAAGTTCCGCTACGCCCGCCAGATGAGCGATCAGCGCAGAATTCTCGAAAAGATCGTTGTCCGCGAGGCGAACTTCCTGTCGACGGAAGGAAAACCCGCCCATATTGCCCCGGGAACCTTCGATGTCTGCGCGCTGTTCACCATTCTCACGGTGCTCCACGAGTCGAACAAGGTCGACCTGTTGACGAAAGTGAAGCTCTACGACGGGCAGGACGTGACCGAGCAGTCGGCTCGCGAGAAACCGGTCGATATCCGCGAACTGTACGACGAGGCGGGCACCAGCGAAGGGCTCGGCGGTTTCTCCACCCGCTTCGCCACCAAGGCGATGGGGGCGGCCCTGGCGCGAACGCCCGATTGCCGCTGTGTCACCCCGGTTCAAGTCATGGAAGTGCTCAGCGAGTTCATCCAGGACTCCGACCTGCCGGCGGACGAGCGGGAGCACCTCGACGATACACTGCTGAAAGGAATCGTTCGCCGCTGGTATTTGAAGGAGATCCTCCGCGAACACATCGCCATGGGCTTCATCCACGCCTACGAGGATTCCGCCGAGCAGATGTGGCAGGAGTATATCGAACACGTGCTCGCCTACAACATGCGCGAGCGAGTTCGCGACACCAAAACCCACGAACTTGAAGAACCCAATGAAGATCTGATGGCCGGCATGGAGCGGCCCATCGGCATCACCAACAAGGCGCAGGCCGACGAATTCCGCTCGCAGATCGCTTCGTTCGTCGCCCGGCGGCGGCAGCACGGCCAGACGATCGGCTTCAAGGATCACGAGCGGATCCGCGAAGCGGTCAAGCGCCGGCTGTTCAGTTCCGTGGCCGACTACACCCGCGTGATTTCGCGCGGAGCGATCAAGACGGCCGACGACGAACAACGCTACGCCCGCATGGTGGAGACCATGATCGAAGGCAACGGCTATTGCCCGATCTGCGTCGACGTGGTCCTGCGGTTCGCGCACAACCACAACCTCTTCCAGGAATAACCCGGCCGCATCATGAGCATCCGTGATTACTCTCGCGAATCCGCCGGGCAACGGGCCGGGCGCGACCGCAAGCGGCATCGCGACAAATGCCGCGAAGCGATCCGCCAGGGACTCGCCCGCCTGGTGGCCGAACAGGACATCATCGGCGCCGACCGCAAGGGAAAGAAAGCCTCTTTTCGAATCCGCGCTTTTCCCGAATTTCGCTTCACGTTTGGGCGGAAAACCGACGCCGTCGGTTCCGGCTCCTCGCAGAAGCGCGGAGACACCTTCCGCACCGGCAAGGGCGACCCCCGGAAAGGCGGCCGCGCCCAGGCGGGAAGCGACCCGGGCGACGATGTTTATGAGGTGGAGGTCACGCTCGAGGACGTCGACGCCTTTCTTTTCGACGACCTCGAACTGCCCGACTTTCTCGTCAAGCAGCTTCGTCAGATCCCGGTGCCCGACCGCGGCGGTATGACCGGCATCACCCGGCATGGCGCCCTGTCGCGTTTGCACCGCCGCGGTACGGTTCGCACCCGGCTCCGCCGCACCCAAGCGGAGGAGTTTGCCGGCGGCGCTGCGGACGACGGTTTCATCGACGACGATCTCCGATTCCGACGTCTTTCCGAGCGGGTCCGCATGGCCTCCAATGCCGTGCTGATCTGCATGATGGACGTCAGCGGCTCGATGGACGACTCGAAGAAGTTTCTCGCTCGCGTCTTTTTCTGGATCCTCTACCGCTTCGTGCAGTCGAAGTACGAGCATGCCGAACTGGTCTTCATCACCCACCATGCCACCGCGCGGGAAGTCAACGAAGAGGAGTTCTTTCACACCATGGAGAGCGGCGGCACCATCGTCTCCAGCGCCTACGAACTGGCCCTGGAGACGATCGCACATCGCTACTCACCCGACGAGTGGAACATCTACGCCTTCCACATCTCTGACGGCGACAATTGGCAGGACGACAATCGCCACGTGATCGAAACCGCCCGCAAGCTATTGGAGTGCTGCAACCTCTTCGGCTACGGACAGGTCAATCCAACGGACAGCTTCTATTTCCCCGTCGCGCCGTCGATGCAGTGGAGCACCGTCTTCGACGTACTCCGGCCCTTGGAGGGCGAGTTCCCCAACATCGGCTTCGTGAAGATCGAAACGAAGGAGGACGTCTATCCGCAGTTCCGCGAGTTGATGACCCGCGAGAAAGTGAAGGGAGTTCGGCATGGCGCTTCATGACTGGACGATCGCCGATCTGGAAGCCTGGGACAGGCGGGTCCGGGAAGTCGTGCAATCGTTCCGGCTGACGCCCTACCCGGTCGACTTTCGCATCTACGACTACGAACAGATGCTCGACATGCATGCCTACCACATGCCGTTTCGCTATTCGCATTGGAGTTTCGGCAAGACGTACGACGTGCAGAGGACGCTGAAGCATTTTGAACTGACCAGCCTGGCCTACGAGATGGTGGTTAACACGAATCCGGCTCAGGCTTTCTGCTGGCGCGACAATTCGTTGCCGCTGCACGTGCTGGTGATGGCCCACGTCTACGGCCACAGCGACTTTTTTGCCAATAACGTCTGGTTTCGCACGTTGACCAACGCCGCCGGCGCATTGGAACTCTTCCGCGCCCATGCCGACGAGATCGCCGCCTACAGCGAGGATCCGTCGATCCCCTTTGACCGCATCGAAGCACTGATGGACGCCGCGCACGCGCTGATGTTCCACCGCCCGCGGATCCTCGGCCGCCGCCGCGAGACGCCCCAGCGGCAGCGCGCCAGGCTCGTCGAATCGCGGCGGGCGGAGCCGGGCGAGTGGGATCATCTCAAGCCGCGCGACGAGCGCGTGCCGCCGCCGCTCGAACTGGATCGCGTCCCGCTGGAGCCCGACGAAGACCTGCTTCGCTTCCTCGCCGAATACGCGCCGTTGCAGGACTGGGAGCGCCGTGTGCTGGAAATCGTGGCCAAGGAGAGCGACTACTTCATGCCTAACGTCGCCACCAAGGTCATGAATGAGGGCTGGGCCACTTTCTGGCACGACCGCATCTTCCACGCCCTGCCCGAGCGGCCGGCCGAGTTCGACGTGGAATACGCCGACAAAATGTCGGGGGTCGTCGTGCCGGGCGGGCTGCGGATGAACCCCTACCACATCGGCTGGCACATCTGGACGGACATCTACCGCCGCTGGGAAGATCCCGATCCGCAGGAGCGACACGACTGGGGCCGCCGCGGTGGTGAGGGGCTCGAGAAGCTTTTCGAAGTCCGGGATACCGAGGACGACGCCTCCTTCATCGCCAACTACCTTACCGACGAGTTGATCGCCCGCCTCAAGCTCTTCCGCTACCAGTGGGCGAGAGAGGCCGATGGCCAGTCGGTCTATCGCGTGCTAGACGTGCCCGACCCGGAAGGCTACGAGAAGATCCGCCGCGCCGCCGTGATGCAGGTGGGCAACAACTTGTTCCCCATGCTCCGCGTCATCGACGCCAACTATTACCACGACCGCACGCTCATCCTGGAGCATGTTCACGACGGCCGCGATCTGAAAATCTTCGAACCGGAATTGCCGCTGCGCGACGTACGCGCCATTCTCCGCGAAAAGGGAGAACTCTCCGGCGAAGTTTTGGTTTCCGAGACGGGCGAGGTGCTCAAGCACATCCAGTCGATCTGGAAGAACCCCCTCGTTCTGCAGACCCGGTACGATGGCACTCTGCTGGCACTTCGCTGTGACCGCGAGAAACGGATCACCGTGGAAATCGGGTAGGCCGACGCCCTTTTCCAGCAGCCGGATCGCCTCCAGTTCTGCCTCCGTCTGAGTTCCTTCACGTGCGTCGTCCAACTACGATGCGGTGCCGCCGACCATGCCGATCGAAGCACAATTTCGTTCGCAGTTCCGAACTTCCGGCACCGGAGACTCGACCACTGCCAATGCCTTTATCGAGCGGCCGCCGAACCGTTTGGGCGTCGTGCCGCGCGCAAAAGGATGCAGCCCTGAGTGACGCTGGACGTGCCCGGAGGGCCCACGCCTGCGCTCGGGCAGGCGATCGTTCCATCGAGGAGGTGCCAGGCTTGCTTCAGTGCATAGGGAATCGAGCCGGAACTGACGTTTCCCACATCTTTCGTAAGTCCGTTGATGACCTCGCCGCAAACGCCGATTTCTTCCAGCTTCATCGATGCAAACCGCACGATGCTCGAGCCCGCCTGATGCGGAACCACGAACCGGATCTCTTCAGGGCGCACGCCCGTTTCCCGAAGCAGAGCCGACGTGGCATTTGCCATGGCACGCGGCGCCGCGTCACCGATCTCCATGCCGTTCAAAGAAAACATCAGTCGCTGCGGATCGCGACCGCACCTGCCGTCGCGCGTCGGCACCAGAACGTCGCGTCGCCAGTGAAAGTCGAATGGCACGCCCTCGACGGGCACCGTCTCGGCGCTCGCGCCCAGCAGGACAAAACGCACCGGATACTTTCGGCTGTCGGCCCTGGCAAGAACCGTCAGTGTGGCCATATCACCGAATAAGGCGGCGGTCGGCGCATGGGCGTAATCCGTGATCCGGCTGATACGGCTGGCGGTCGCGACGAGCAGGAACTGATTCGGTCCGAGGCTCATCGCAGGGAGTATGCGATGATGCACAAGCGACAGGGCCTTGGCATAACCGCTGCAGAACCAGTTGATTCCCACAACAGGATCGACGGCAATCCCGAGTCGCTTGACAAACTGCCGGGCGACGTAATGGGGCCTCTCCCTACGGGCGTGCTGGCCGTCGAAGTATTTCCTCGCAACCGCGACGGGAACCAACGAAGGGCAGACAAAGATCACGCCGGCGCAATCGCGCAGGTCGCAATCCAACTCTCGCTGCAAACTCTCCCATGCACGAACGGCCATCGTCGTCTCGTCTTCTTCGGAAATGCGACGCGACTGGATCCCTGTGTGCTGAAAAAACTTGCGGGGCAGCCCCGCGCCGAACCAATCGTTGCTGAGCTGCCAGGCCGGTTCGTGGATCGCAATGGCAGAAATGCCGACCGCCACCGCGGGGGATTCATATGCACCCGGAAGCACCGCTGTATTTGCCGCGCTGCAGTGACCGAACTCAGGCACGTATCTTCCTCTCAGTGAGAATGCCAATACCCGGGTATGATAGCATAAATAGACCGGCCGTGAAGGATGCGATGCATAGCGATGCTGCCGAGGTCCGAAAGGAGGTCGCCAAGATTGAGAAAGATCTCCGCGCAGCGATGATGGACATGCTCACGCCGGAGCAGAAAGCAGAGATCAGGAAGGCTGCAAAGAAGCCCGCCAAGTAAGGTATCCGCCGAACACCTTGATTCAAGGGCCGCCGCCGGCAGAGCCGGGGCGGCCATCTTGCCGATCGTCCGGGGCCGGAGAGTTGTTACTTCGGCGCCGGCAGCAGGATCGTGGCGTTTTCCGCGAAAGTGGCCTCGCCGGACCGGCCGTCGAGCCGGTACTGGACTTTCAATTGCTTGACGACGCTCGGCGCCGGATCGCCGCCGAAAGCCGAGTTGTAGCTCGACGACGGCAGGACGATCAGCGGGAAATCGCGGACGTGCTTTTGCAGGATCGCGGTCACGTCCTTAAAAGTCGTGCCCGCGCCGTACTCGGCCTTGATGATCTCTACCTTCACCGGGTTCTGCCCGATCTGGACCAGCAGGTCTCGTACATCGCCGGAACCGCCGATCTTCTCGGCAATCGCCAGCGCGGCGGCGGCCGCATCGGTTTTGAGCGACGGCGTCTTGCCCGCCTCAACGGCAAGCCTGAGCATTTCCAGGCTCGGATAGCGTGCGATCACCTCCAAGACCAGCTTCTTCTCGGGATCGCGCGTGGCGGCCGCCAGCGCCTCCCGGCACATCTCGGCGCGCTGCGGATCTGGCACGGTGAACTGACGCACCAGGCGGATGTAGCCTCGCAGGGCGCGGACCTGGTACTTGGCCTCTGGCGCGGTCTTGGCCAGATCGAGCAGCACCGGGGCGGCGTCGATCGTCATCCATTCGCCCAGCAGGCGGCTCGCCAGATCCTGGAGTTCGGGATTGTCGCTCTTCGCCGCGGCCCCGACCGCTTCCAAAGCCGTGCGATTGCCCATCGCACCGAGGATGTTGAGGATCGCGGATTTCGCCGGCAGCGAAGCCTGCGACATCGCGGCCACGAGCTGCTCGGCACACGCCTCACCGTCGGGCATACGGACGCAAGCGGTCCGCAGCGCTTGCTGGGCCGCTTCGGTGTCCGCCGGGTTTTTCGGAGCAATGACCGGCGCGATCAATACCGCGAGCTTGTCCTGCCCCACGGTCGCACCGAGGGCTGCCAACGCCAGCGAACGAATCTCCGCGTCGGCATCATCGGCCGCCGGAATCAGAGCATCGACGGCGGCGGCGATGCGTCGCCGGCCTGCCATCTCGATGAGAACCCCCCGCAGCTTGCCCGTGGCTTGGGGCAATCGTCCGGCCAGCGCGGCGTCCACTTCTTTGCCGGGCAGCCCCGCCAGGGCCGCCAAGGCCGTCACGGCCAATTCGGCGTTGTCCGCGGCGGCGACGTCGAGCAAGACCGGCACACAGGAAGCGTCGCCCACCCGCTCCAGAGCGCCGACCGCCGCCATCCGCACATTCTCCCGGTCGCTTTGGGCGGCTTTGAGCACGGCCGGCAACACCGCGCCATCATTGCGGTCTGCCAGTGCCGCCACGAGCAGGGCCTGTCGCTGGGGCGCCACGCCGCCTAGCTCGGCGGCCAATGCCTCGGTCACTTCCCGTCCCGGAAGCTCGCGAGCCGTGCTCAGGCCGATCTTGAACATCCCCGCGTCCGCTGATTTGAGTTGTTCGACCAGCAGCGGGATTCCGTCGGACCCGCGGGCGAGGATCGCCCCGCGGGTCGCCTCGATCCGCCGCGGTTTGGCGATCTCGGCCGTGCGGACTTCGTCGTACAGCTTGGCAGCGTCCTTCGCCTTACCGTCGGCCAGCAGTTGCTCGGCGCAGAGGATGCAGCCTTCGGCAACCGCCGATCGGACCGCCGGGCGTGTGTCGTTCAGGGCTTTTGCGAGCGCTGCTGTGGCGGGGTCGCTGCCGATGTTCCCCAGCGCGACGGCGGCAGCCGACGCTACTTCCGGCTCCGCGTCCTTCAACTGCTCGGCCAAGGCGGCGACAGCGCCGGCGTCGCGACGCACACCGATCGAATGGATGACCCCGATCAGCACGCACCCCTTTACCTTGCCCATTGCCTCACGCAGCGCTTGGTCCGCTTCGGCGCCCGGGATGGCTTCCAGCGCGATCCGGGCCCAGGAGGTGAGTTCTTCGTCCGATAAGAGGGGAGCCAATACCGGTACCGCGTTGGCGGTGCCGAACACGGCCAGGCGCTTGCAGGTGATCGCCTTGTCGGCCTTGGGTGCGTCGGACTGGAGGACGGCGATCAACTCGCGCTCGTCAGAGACAACCTTGTCCTCGGCGGCCAGGGTCCGCAGGGCGGACATGGCGACCACGAAGGCAGCGAGTGCGACACATAATGAGGTATATCGATTCGGTTGCATGGGAGTAATCCTTGTCATCAGTGGCTGTTGCGTGCAAAGGGGATTTAGACGGGGCGGGAGGGGACTGGTCCATTTTTCGGTGAGTCGACGCATTTTGGCGTCAAAGGCGCTGGCCGAAAACATGGACCTGTCCCCTTTTGGTTAGGGCTTCTCAGATTCTCCAAGGTTCTCGCAGCGCTTCCGACCGCAGGCGATTGGCCTGTTCGTCGCCGATGAATTCGTTCTTCCGGGGATCGTACCGCAGCTTGCGATTCAGGAAGATCGCGATATTCGCGGCGTGACAGGCGATGTGCGAGTAGCAGGCCGCCTCGGCGTTCCCCTTCGGCTTGCCGCGAGTCTTCACACAATCCAGGAAGTCGCGGACATGGAAGGTGGCCGGATAACCGCCGATTTCTGCGACCTCTCTTCCGGCCAGCAACGCCGGCGAACTGAGAGCCAGCTTGCCGCTGTCGCCCGCCTCCACCCAGCCGTCCTCTCCTTCGAACCGCACGGGGCACGAACCCAGCGGCAACCAGCCGTCGCCACGGATGATCAGTTCGACGCCGCTGGCATAGCGGGCGACGAGGCGACCGTCGACCGGCGGGTTGTACTCGACCGGGGCCATGCCGTCGGCATCGGCGGCCCACTGGCAGAGATCGACGCAATGGGAGCCCCATTCCAGCACCCCGCCACCGACCATGCCGCCCCCTTTTTCGAAGTTGAAGCCGTCGAGCAGTTTCTTGTTGAACGGCCGCCAGGCCGCCGGCCCGAGATAGAGATCCCAGTCGACCTCGTCCTTGGGCGGTTCCGGCTCCGCGGGAAGCCAACCGCTGCTGATGGTCGTCATGCCGGCGGGGTGCGCGTGGACCGCCTTGAGTTTGCCGAGCCTGCCGGTTCGGGCCAGTTCGCAGGCGAAGGCGAAGTGCGGCAGGTTCCGTCGCTGTGTGCCCACCTGGAAGACTCGGCCGGTGCGCCGCATGGTCTGGGCGAGGATCAGGCTTTGTGCGATGTTCTTGGTACAGGGTTTTTCGCAATAGATGTCCTTGCCCGCTCGGGCGGCATACATCGCCGCGGTGGCGTGCCAGTTCGGTCCCGTTGCGATCAATACCGCGTCAATGTCGCTCCGCTCGAGCAATTCGCGAAAGTCGCGGTACGTCGCGCAATCCTGGTTGCCGTACTTTTCGTCGGCCATCGTTTTGACGGCGGCGCGCCGCTGGGCTTTGACGTCGCAAACCGCCACGAATTGCACGTCCGGTTGCGGCAGAAAACAGCCGAGATCGTAGGTTCCTCGGTTTCCGATGCCGATGCCACCCAACACGATCCGCTCGCTGGCCGCTACGGCGCCGTCCTTCCCCAAGGCGGTGCCCGGGATCACCTGCGGCGCCATGAGCAGGGCACTAGCCTGAAGGGTGGATTTCAGAAACCGACGCCGGTGGATACGTGCCGTGGATGCAGTCATGATAGGTCTCCGGTCGAGTGAACCAAATCGATCAACTTACCTCGAGTATCGCCGGTCGCCGCGGCCGGTGCAAGAAGACCGGATTTTTTCGCCCGCCAGACGGCTCGCCGCATGGGCGACGTAGCCGGCCAGCAGTCGGCAACCGCGAGCGTTGGGGTGAATACCGTCGTCGCTGTAGTGCCACGCGGTACACCAAGCCCCGGGCGGTGCCATCCGGCTTAGCAGAGCGAAGCATCGGATGGGCGTGTCGGGAACGAGTTCCAATTCGTAACGCCGGGCCAACTCGCGCTCCAAGCCGGCGAAGGGATCGCTGATCAGCCCCCGCGGGATCTCGACCAGAACCGCCTTCGCACCGGCCTCCCGGCAGGTCCGGATGATTTGTTCCAGGTGTTGGGCCGTCTGCTCGCGGCTGTGGCCTTTGAGGTAATCATGCCCGCCCAACTCGATGACGACGATTTGGGGATTGGCACGGGTCAATTCCGGCAACCGTGCCAGCGATCGTTCCGTGGTGATACCGGGCTCGCCGAGATTGACGACGTTGACACGGAGCAGGGTTGCCAGGACGTCGGGATAGCCTCTGTCGAGCGGCATGCTTGCGGTGAGGCTATCGCCCAGGCAGACAACGGGCCGCTGTGGATCAAAGCGGCGAGGGCCGCCGTAGCGGGCTGCGTCGTGCCAGGCCCAGGCGACTGCCGCCCAACTGATCCAGAGCACGGCGAGATTGGCCAGCGAGATATGCGACCGGCGCGATGACTGTCTCGGCCGCCCGGCAAGCTCGATCGCAGCGGCGGCACCCGCTAGCAGCACGAAGACACTCATTTCCGCCGGCCAGAACGGCCGCTTCACCAGCAGGACCACGACAACAACGGCCAGCGGCATCCAGGCCGGCCGCCGCCGACCGGCCTGGACCGTATGCACAGCGAGCCAGAAGGCGATCATCCAAGGCAGTGCGCTGGGAAAGACGAGCAGAGAGATGAGAACGGCGAACGCGACGGCGAGCATTCCGCACGTATGGCAGAGGGGGCGGAAACGGGATCGGGGCTGATATGGCAACATGCGCATCCAAAATGGGCCCTTCGGCAGGATTGTCCCAACAACCGCACGAGCTAAGGCAGAAAGTGTCTTTGGCTGCGATCGATGAACGGATGTCGTATTATTCTGGCGTTATTATTCTGGCGCGTGAGGAATCGTGACGGCGCGCCTCCTGCGAACTCCGCGGGCTAACGACTGCTGGATTATACTCGGGCTTAACACCCGGACAACAGGTTCAGCCAGCCTGTGCCGAGATGTCCGAGATCGCTCTTGAATTCTTCTGCCGATTTCCAGCTTGTCTTCGCTTCATACATTTCGCCAAGGGCAGGGCGGTCAATAAATCATCATGCGTTGCCGTTATGCAACACGTCTGCCGAACCGCAGTACGCCCTGTTCGGGGCCCGCGGTCGCAACATGCTGTTCGGCAGGGATTTAGGCGTGGGACGTGGATCTCGCGGCGGTGTCTTCGCCCGGCGGCATGGCGGTTGCTCCGATTCATGCCGTCAGGCCAGAGTCGGCATGCAGCCGGCTCTTTCCACGCAAGAGAAACCATCGGTTGATGGACCACGTTATCGAAATCAACGACGTCGATCAGTTGCGACCGCTGCGAGGCGTTTGGAATCGGTTGCTGTTGGAAACCGGCCAGGCTTCCTTCTTCCAGTCGCTCCCGTGGCTGGAGGCCTATTGGCGGCGGTACGGCCGAGGACAGAGGCTGCGAGTTCTCGTGGTCGGCGACCGAGAGCCGGTCGGAATTCTTCCCCTGACCGTGATCCGGGAGCGGACCCGCGCGGGCTGGATCCGGACGCTGACCTACCCGCTGCACGACTGGGGCACGAGGTTCGGTCCGATCGGCCCGGATCCGGCGGCGACGTTGGCGGCGGGCTTGAAGCACCTGCAGCGGACGCGGCAGGACTGGGACATGCTCGACCTCCGCTGGATCTCGGCCGGGGCACAACTCCTTTCGGCGACCGTCCATGCGATGCGATCGGCAGGTTTCAACGCCAGCACCGGCGTTTGGGCGCGGACGGCACTGGTCGACTTACAAGGGGACTGGGAAAGCTACTTTGCCAGCCGCACCGGCAAGTTCCGAAACAACGTTCGCCGGCAAGAGCAGAAGCTCGCGCGGCTGGGCGATGTGACCTATCTGCGCTACCGTCCCGGCGGGGCGGCCGAGGGGGATGGCCAGCCGTGGCTGCACCTCTACAATCGCTGCGTCGAGCTTGCCCGCCGCAGTTGGCAAGGCAACTCCACGACCGGCACCACGCTCTCGCATGAGGCGGTCGCCGACTTCCTGCGCCAGACGCACATCCTGGCCGCCCAAGCCGGCGCCGCCGACATCAACCTGCTTGAAGTCAACGGCACGCCCGCAGCCTTCGCCTACAACTACTGTTGGAACGGCTACGTGTTCGGGCTGCGTGCCGGTTACGATCCGGTGTTTGCCCAAGCGGGTGCGGGGACGGTGTTGATCGCCCACATGCTCCGCGACAGCTTCGAGCGAAAAGACCATACGTTCGATCTGGGCACGGGCTACCTCGAGGGCAAGCGTCATTGGCTCACCCGCATCGCCGATTGCTGCCGCGCGACCCACTACCCGGTCTCGAAGCCGCGCGTGCAATTGTTGCGGGTCAAGCATTGGTTAAAGCAATCGGTCGGCGCCGCCGCTTCGTGAGCGTTGCCGATACGTCTCGAATCCGATACTTCTGGAACCGATAAGACAATAAGCATGTGCGGCATCGCTGGAATCCATCACCTCCGCGGCGAACCGGTCGACCCGGGGCGAGTCCGTCGTATGCTCGCGCCGATTGTCCATCGCGGTCCGGACGGGCAGGGCGCCGTGGCGCTGGGCGGCACCGCGCTGGGGCATGTCCGCTTGAGCATCCTCGATGTCAGCGGCGGCACTCAGCCGATGTCGAACGAGGACGGCTCCATCTGGGTCACCTTCAACGGAGAGATTTTCAACTATATCGAACTCCGCGAAGAACTGATCCGCCGCGGGCATCGTTTTGCCACGAAATCAGACACGGAAGTGATCGTCCATCTCTATGAGGAAGAGGGCGAGGACTGCGTTCGCCGCTTCAACGGCCAGTGGGCGCTGGCGATCTGGGACGCACGGCAATCGAAGCTATTGGTTTCCCGGGACCGGCTCGGAGTCCGCCCGTTGTACTATGCGGTGGTCGGAAACGAGTTGATCTTCGCCTCGGAAATCAAGGCACTGTTTACGCATGCGGGATTGCCCCGGCGGATCGACCTCGTCGGGCTGGACCAGGTGTTCACGTTCTGGTCGCCGCTGGCGCCGCGGACCGTTTTTGAAGGGGTCTCGGAGCTGCCGCCCGCGCACCATTTGATCGTCCGCAACGGCCGCATCGAAACCCGACGCTACTGGCAGATCGATTACCGCCCGAAAGCGATCGGCATCGAAGACGCCGCCGACCGGCTGCTGGAATTGCTCGGCGATGCCGCGCGGATCCGGCTACGGTCGGACGTGCCGGTGGGAGCCTACTTGAGCGGCGGGCTGGATTCGGCCGTTACCGCGGCGCTAGTGGCGCGGTCGACCAATGCGTCGCTGCGGACGTTCTCCATCACCTTCGACGACCCGGCCTACGATGAGAGCGCCTATCAGCAGCGAATGGTCCGGCATCTGGGCACGGACCACGATGCCATCCGCTGCCGCGGCGCCGATATCGGCCGGGCCCTGCCGGACGTGATCCGGCACACGGAGAAACCGATCCTCCGCACGGCGCCCGCCGCGATGTATCTGCTTGCCGGTCTCGTGCGGCGCGAAGGATACAAGGTCGTACTGACCGGCGAGGGGGCCGACGAGATGCTCGGCGGCTACGACATCTTCAAAGAGGCCAAGGTCCGCCGCTTCTGGGCGCGGCGGCCGGAGTCGGCTCGGCGCGAGGCGTTGCTCGGGCGGCTCTATCCGTACCAGCAAGCGATGCTCGGGCAGTCGCTCGCCTATCGGAAGGCCTTTTTTCACGTCCGCCCCGGCGACTTGAGCGATCCGCTGTTTTCGCATCTGCCGCGATGGGAACTGACCTCGCGACTGAAACGATTCTTCTCCGAAGCCGTCCGCGCGGAACTTGCCGGTCGCGATCCGCTGGGCGACGTCCGCGCGTTGTTTCCCGGCGAAGGGATGCATCCCTTCTGCCAGGCGCAGCACCTGGAAACCGCCACGCTCCTGCCCGGCTACATCCTCTCATCGCAGGGGGATCGCATGGCGATGGCGCATTCGGTCGAAGGGCGTTTTCCGTTTCTCGATCACCACATCGCGGAGTTTGCCGCCGAGTTGCCGCCCCGCTGGAAGATGCTCGGTTTGGACGAGAAACACCTGCTCAAACGAATCGCCGATCGACTCGTGCCGGAAGCCATCGTTCGGCGGAGCAAGCAGCCGTATCGCGCCCCCGACGCCGCTGCCTTGTTCGGCACGGCCGTGGAGCCGCTGCAGCTCGATTACGTCGACGAACTCCTTTCGCCCCAGCGGGTCCGCGACGATGGGCTCTTCGACGCCGGCGCCGTAGCACGGCTTGCCGAAAAGTTCCGCGCCCGCCGCGCCATCGGAGTGAAAGATCAGATGGCGCTGGTCGGTATCCTCTCCACGCAACTGCTCGTCGAACAGTTCATTCACTCGCCCCGTCCGGCGTCCGTGGTTTCCAGCCGTACGGAAACGGTTCCGTCGCTCGCGCCGGCGCCGGCATGTCACTTTCCCTGTACCTCGGAGACGCATTGATGACTCCTTTGGAATCGATCCGTGGGTTTGTTCAGGACAACTTCCTTTTTGGCGAGGAAATCACCTTCTCCGACGACGCCTCGCTGCTCGAACAGGGGCTGATCGACTCGACCGGCGTGCTCGAGTTGGTCGCCTTCCTCGAGGAACAGTTTGGCATCGCCGTGGAAGACGAGGAATTGGCGCCGGAGAACCTCGACTCCATCGATAACCTGATGTTGTTCATCGAAAGAAAGACGCCCGCCTGCACGTCAGGCGCTCCCGCCTGACCTCGTTTGACCGCAACGGCCAGCAGAAGTTACGAACCAAGACGCCATGATCACCTACCATGCAACTTGAAACCTTTCTGGAAACCAGCGTTCAACGACATCCCGGCAAGACCGCCTTGGTCTGCGGAGACCGCCGCTGGACCTACGCGGAACTGGAAGCCGACTGCAATCGGCTGGCGCATGCCTTGATTGCCGCGGGCATCCAACGCGGCGACCGCATCGCCCTCTGTCTCGACAACAGCTACGAGGCGGTGGTGGCGGTGTTCGCGGTGCTCAAGGCCGGCGCGGTTTTCATGCCGGTCAATCCGACCACGAAGTCCGAGAAGCTCGCCTATGTCCTGGGAAATTCTCGAGCCGCGGCCTTGATTGCCTCTTCCCGAAAACTCGCCGAACTCGGCGACGAGTGGCGGAATTCGATCCACGTCGGTCTGACGATTGCCGTGGGAGCGGCAGGCCGGGGCGTCGGAGTCCTCGGGTGGAACGATCTGCTCCAGCGTCATGCCGCCGACACCGCCGCACCGGCCAAACGCGCGATCGACATCGACCTGGCGGCGCTGATCTACACCTCCGGCTCGACCGGCAATCCCAAGGGAGTGATGCTGACGCACTTGAACATGGTCTCCGCCGCCGGTTCGATCACGACTTATCTGGAAAACCGGGCGGAAGACATCATCCTCAATGTGCTGCCTTTGTCGTTCGACTACGGCCTCTACCAGGTGCTGATGGCGATGAAATTCGGGGGCACGGTCGTGCTGGAGCGATCGTTCGCCTTTCCCCATGCGGTCCTGCAGAAGCTGGTGGCGGAACGTGTGACCGGGCTGCCGTTGGTTCCCACGATGGCGGCGATCCTGTTGCAGATGGACCTGGGCCGCTACGACCTATCGGCACTGCGATACGTCACCAACACGGGCGCCGCGCTGCCGACCGATCATATCCTGCGGATCCGCGATCTGTTGCCGCACGTAACGATCTACTCGATGTATGGCCTCACCGAGTGCAAGCGGGTGTCATACCTTCCGCCGGAGCAGATCGACGTTCGCCCCGGTTCTGTCGGCAAAGGCATGCCCAACGAAGAAGTCTACCTGGTCGACGAGGAGGGCCGCCGGCTTGGCCCCGGGGCGACCGGCGAGTTGGTCGTGCGCGGATCGAACGTGATGAAAGGCTATTGGGAACTGCCCGAGGAGACCGATCGGCGATTGAAGCCCGGCCCACTGCCCGGCGAGAAGGTGCTCTACACGGGCGATCTCTTCCGCAGCGACGCCGATGGCTATCTCTACTTCGTCGGCCGCAAGGACGACATCATCAAGACTCGCGGTGAGAAAGTCAGCCCGAAAGAAGTGGAAAACGCCTTGTACAGCCATCCCGAAGTGGTTGAGGCGGCGGTGGTGGCAATGCCCGACGCGATCCTTGGGCAGGCCATCCGCGCCGTCGTCGCTCGATCGAAAGAAAGCCGCTTGACCGAGCGGGAGCTGCTGCGGCACTGCGCCGCCCGCCTGGAGGACTTCATGGTGCCGCAGATCATCGAGTTTCGCGACCTGTTGCCCAAGTCGGGCAACGGCAAAATCGACAAACGCCAACTGCTGGAGACCTCGGCATGAATGCGACCCACGATACCGATTGCCGGCGACTGCTGGATTTGGATCCGGCGGCGGAAGTCGACCGGATCACCGTCGCCCTGCGGAACCAGGTGTTCGGCGATCTTCGGCGCAAGGGGGTCGTCATTGGCCTGTCGGGCGGCATCGACAGCAGCGTGGCGGCAGCCCTCTGTGTCCGGGCGCTGGGGGCCGAGCGGGTCTTCGGTCTGCTGATGCCCGAACGCGAATCGTCGCCGGAAAGCCTCGATCTGGGCAACCTGTTGGCCGGGTGCCTCGGGATTCCGTCCGCGGTGGAAGAGATCACCGAAACGCTGGCAGCGGCCGGGTGCTACCGTCGCCGCGACGAGGCCATTCGCAGCGTGATCCCCGAGTACGGTCCCGGTTACGTGTCGAAGATCGTTCTGCCCGATCTCGTCAGCGGCGGCGCGTACCGCGTTTTTCATATCGTCGTCCGGTCGCCGCAAGGCGAGGTGCGGCGTGCCCGCTTGCCGTTGGCGGCCTACCAGCAGGTCGTGGCGTCGTCGAATTTCAAGCAGCGGGTGCGGAAGATGCTCGAGTACTACCATGCCGACCGTCTCCGCTACGCGGTGGTCGGCACACCCAATCGCCTGGAGTACGACCAGGGGTTCTTTGTCAAGAACGGCGACGGTTCCGCCGACGTCAAGCCGATCGCCCATCTCTACAAGACGCAGGTCTATCGCCTGGCCGAATACCTCGGCATTCCGGAGACGATTCGCACCCGCCCGCCGACGACCGACACCTATTCCATGCCGCAATCGCAGGAGGAATTCTTCTTTTCCGTGGGGTACGACACGCTCGATCTCTGCTTGTGCGGCAAGGACCGGGGCCTGCCCGCCGACGAGTTGACTGCCGCCACCGGGCTGACCGATGAGCAGGTCGCCCGCGTTTACCGCGACATCGACGCCAAGCGGGCCGCCGCCCGATACCTCCACTCCGCGCCGCTGGCCGTAACGACGACAGCCTGATCCGATGAACTACACGATCACCTCCGCCGACCCCACGAGCGACCGCGGCGCGGTTCTCGACCTTTGGAACCGCAACCTGCCCGGCGCCAATGCCGATCGCTACGACTGGCTCTACGATCAGGGCCAGGCGAGCGGCTGGATTGCCCGCGGCCAAGCCGACGAGGTCGTGGGCGGAGCGGGGCTGATGCGGCGGCGAATCAAGGTCTTCGACGGCATCGCCACGGCCGGACAGGCGATCGATCTGAACGTCGACCGGCGGCACCGGGCCTTCGGTCCGGCGATGGCCTTGGGGAAGACGGTGGCCGGTGCGGTCGATGCAGACCGATGCCGGCTGATCTACGCCTTTCCCAACCAACAGTCGGAAGTCGTCTTCAAGAAAGCGGGATACCGGCTGGTGGGAACTCTCGGACGCTGGGCGAAGCCTTTGACCTGTGAGCCGCTGGTGAAGGGCCGGCTGGCGGGTTCGCTGTCCGGGCGAGCGGCGGTGGGTGCTGCAAACCTGCTGTTGCGGTGCTCGTCGCGCGAAGGCTACACCCGCACTCGGGGCCTTCGCTGCGTGGTTCACCAGCAGTTCGACCGTCGGTTCGACGGGCTGTGGGAGCGTGTGTCGCCGGCCTTGCCCATCGCCGGCGAGCGGACGGCCGAGTACCTCGACTGGAGATTTCGCCGCTGCCGGGGCATCGATCATGAGGTCATCTCCGTAACGACGCAGGACGACGAACTGGTGGCCTATGTCGTCTTCTCTCGCCGCGGCCGCTATGTGTATTTGGACGATTTCCTCGGCTGCGATCCGAAGTACGTTGCGGTGGCGCTGGCCGTACTGCTGCGGCAGGCGAGGCGAGAAGGGGCCGAGGCGGTGGTTACGGTCTTTCTGGGCGCCGCCCGCTATGCCCGCTTGCTGCGGCACTACGGGTTCTGGCAACGCCCCTCGGACTGGAAATTCATGATCTACGGCTCGCCGTCGCGGGAAACAACGGACGCGGCGGGGATTCTTGACCCGGAAAACTGGTATTTGACACGAGCCGACCTCGACACGGACTTTTGAACGGCGGCAGCCATGCCCTTACCCTCGCAGAAGTGACCATGTGTGATTCGGGAATGAGTGTGGCCAAGGCAGAGACGCTTGAGCGGCTCGTGCGCGAGATCGATCGGCTTCAGAGCAGCAAGTCCTCGCTCGAGCAGGAATTGAAACAGGTCCGCGCGAATCTTCGCGCGGCGCAGGAGCATCTCCGCGCCGAGAGCGAAGGTATTGCGCCGGTGTTCCAGAGGGCCTTTCTCCGCAAAGCGACCGCCAAACCGAAACACCCGCCGGCGAGCAAGTCCAACGGCCGAGATTACCGCGAGGAGGCGATTCTCCGCAAGGTGGCCAGCTTTGGCCGCCACGGATTCCACATCGACGATCTCGTCCGCTGGTTCAAGGGCGATTTATCGGAAACCGAGACGGTCGCCGCCGTCGAGGCGCTCGCCGGGCAGGGCCTGGTGGTGAAGGACGAGAAGGGTTTCGTCCGCGCTGCCCGATGCGAGGCGAGGGAGTAAAGTCGCCTTGGAGTGCGTGGTGCTGGTCGATTCAGCTTGCTCCTCATGAATCAGGTGCGCTGGCATTCGCAGGAGTGCAATGAAACACACCGAAGATGGCGAAGTCCGTCGCATTGGTCGTCAGGACCGATTGAATTCCGGCCTGCTGATAGGTGGCTGCCAAGAGCGTATCGAGCAGTCGTTTGCGACCGAGGGAAAACTGCTGCAACCACGCCAGGAACTGCTGCGTGGCCGCGGCGTTGGGAAAGACCTGATCAACATGTTCCTTCACCTCTGCCGCCACCAGAAAGCCTGTGTCCAGCCCGTGCGTCATGGCAGACCTACGAGCATATCGGCTAGCAAATCATCGTCCGGCCCGGCCGGAGGGCGTGCTTGGCCGAGACTGACCGGCCGGATATCGAGAACGCTGTGGCGCCACGTGCCAAGGCCCTCGACGGTGACTCGCACCTTTTCATGGTCCTTCAGCGGCAACGGGCAATCCAGTTTCACAACACCGCTTTCATAGTCTTTCTGTATCGAAAAGACGGCAACAGAGAAGAGGAACCCGTACTCTGTGTTCAAGTACGGGTTCCTCTTCTCTGTTGCCGTGTTTCCGCGGCGAAACGGACCCATCCCCTGTCGAGAGCACCGTTTCCACCGATTGCGAATCGCGCGAAGGAACCCACGAATTCTGCGGAAGAGCCCGCTTTTGAGTGTTCTCATTCTTCTTCCTGCCCGAGGTGGTCGATTCGCGGGCTGGCGCGGAAGAGCAGCAGTCCCAGCACAATGACCATCAGGCCGATCGCCACGCCGAGAAAGAGCGGGTTGTTCAAGAGTTTGGCGAAATCCGGAACGCCATGTCCGCCAAACACCTCGTTCTTCGCTTCCGGTCCGAGCGTCACCGCGACCGGCCGGTAGCCTTGCCCGAGGGCGGCTGACAGGGCGGCCGTATCATAGCGGGGCGTCTCGGCCGACTCGGAGCCGTAGGCCAGCCGGTAGCTGCAGTCGGGCGAGGCGAAGAACAGCATGCGATACTCGCTCCCCTCTGCTTTTACGCCCTTAATCTTCAGCGGAGGACTGTCTCCGTTGTCGATCACGATCCGGTACTCTTCGCTGCGTTGTTCCGAAAACGGGATTTTCAGTTCCACCCGCTGGAAGCTTCGGAAGCGGAAGACGGAAACCGTGGCACGTCCCACGTCGACCCACTCGGTGGTCATGCCTCGTTCGACCGGCGTCTGCACGCGGGCGGGTCGGCTGAAATTTACGCTTCCGGTTTCCAATGTAAGCTGCGTGAGCGGCTCGCGGCGAGTGCGGACGTGGACGATCGTCTGCTTCTGGTCAGAATCGATTTCCGTGGCGAAATGGGCAATCGGCCAGGCGACCGTCTTCTGCTGCTTGACGAGTTCCCGCGTGACCGTATGCCAGAGTTCGAGGCGGTCGATCCTCAGCGGCCGCCGCAGCACCGTCGTCTGCTCGGTTCGCCCACTCTCCTCGTCGCCGCGAAATTGCCGCGATAGCTCCATCAGGGACGATTCCTTCAGGTCGGTAACTTCGGCGACCACCGCCTTTAAACGACGGTAGCTGTTCTTCGGCAGAGGGACTTCACGATTGCTGATGTCCATGTAGCGGGAATAATCGAAGATCATCGCGTTTTCGACAAGCGGCTGCCAGTTGTCGCCGTCGTCGGACCCGAAGACGCTCACCCGCCGTTCGAAGTCGGCGAGCGGCGTGTGAAAGATGATGCCGTCGGCCGTCGGCGCCTTGTCGTCGCGGCGGACGACGACTTCGATGCGGTTGTCGTCGTGCTCGACCAGCGACTGGACCGTGCTGGGGCAGGGCTCGCGGAAATCCCGGCGGCGGTTTTCGGTCGCCTTGTCCAGCCGGCAGGGTATCTCGCGGTTTTCGGAGTCGAACACCCTCAGGCGGGTCAATTCCTCTTCCGCCGCGTAGACTTCGGCGTCGAGCGCGACGGCCAGGATCTCTTCCTGCCCGGACGCTGCCCGCTCGATCGGCTTGAGCAAGGGGAACGGCCGAAGCGCGGCGTCGTCTTCGCCGAAACAGGACGTCGAAACGAGCATCAGGCCCGCCGCCGCAATCCAGATGCGGTTCATTCTTTCGTCTCCTCGGTTGGGATCCCGGCGATGACGAACGTCTGCCGGAATTTCAGGTATAGGAACGATCCCAAGAGCACGAGTACCCCCAACACGATGAAGGCGACGATGCGGTAGAGGGGATCCAGATCCTGCAAATCCCTGAAAAACACCTTCCAGACCACGACGGCGAACAGACCCAGCCCCACATAGCGCATCTCCCTGGTGTCCCTGAGGATCCCGGCCAGGATCAGACCTAGGGCAAAAAACGACCAGAGGATCGAGATCCCTCCCGGCCGCAGCCCCGGCACGAAGTATTGCAGAAATGTGTTCAGTTCGAGCGACGACCAGACAAACGCCATCGCCACCGCCAACGCGCCAAGCACGATGCGCATCGCCCTGGCGCTGATGTCACCGGCGAGCATCATGAAGCCGAAGCAGAAGAAGCCGACGATCGCGCCGAAGTCAACCAGCCGCATCGTGGCGTCGCGGAACGAGTATCCCGCGTCGGCGGAGTAGAGCATGTCGCCTGCCAGCCGCCAGCCGGGCAGGTCGAAGAGGAAGAGCTTGATCAACAGCCCTGCCACGAAGGCCGCCAGCAGGCCCAGCATCACGCGGCTGCGGTCGGCGAGATATTCCTGGATCAGCAACAAGCACACGCCCAGCCAGAGCAACGTGAGCACGGGCATTCGCATCGGCGGGTAGAAATAGGTGAGCGTGCGGTTGAGTTCCAGGTGCAAATAGATGAAAAGCATGGCCACGGCCACGGCGATGCCGGCGCGGACGGCCCAGCGCTGGCGGACCCACTGGCCGATGTCGTTGGCACGCTCAACGGCAAGCGACGCCGTGGCCAGCGGGCGGCGCAGCAGACGGCAGCCGGCGGCCAGCGAAGCCACGGGCACGCCGAACATCACGGCTCGCTCGGCGAGCGCCAGGAGGTAGTCGCGCATCGGCATCGCGGCAAAGGGCACGGCGGCCAGGTACTGGTTCCGCAGATCAACGAAGCCGAAACGTACCAGCACGATGGCATACAGCAGATACGACACGTGCCGGAGAAACTGGCTGTCCAGCTTTCCGGCGACCCAGAGCATCACCAGCGCCTGGATCGCCCAGCTCACGGTGATCCACTCGCTGGAAAGCACCAGCGGCAGGGTTACGGTGAGGAAGAACGCGGCCAGTGCGGTGAAGCTCATCAACAATTCGCGGTCGTGCAGGTTGCGGACCAGGAAGTAGTAGACGTGGCCCACGTAGAACAAGGTGAGGCCGAGTGTGACGGCGGCCACGGCTGCCTTGTTGTCGAAGGCGTCCATAATCAGGCCGTAGCTGACGGCAAAGAAGATCCCGGCGTTGATCCACAGTCCCAGGACTTCCAGGAGCGTCGATTTGTGCCGCGTGGCCAGATTGAAAATGAAGACCATCGTGGAGAACAGCACGAAGAAGGCGGTCAAGAAGGGCATCACTTGCCAGAAATGCGAGTCTTCGTAGCTCCGCATTGCCGCGAAGAAGAGCACGTAGGTGCAGGCGAAGCTCAGGTAGCTCAACAGCCGCCAGTTCTTCTTGTAGCTAATGCCCAGCACTCCCACGCCGAGCACGAGCATATAGCCGAACAGGCCCGGGAAGTTGACTTCGCCGGTGCGGAGCATGACCGGCGTGCCGTAACCGCCGATGATGCCCAGCACGGCTACCAGCACGGAGTTGAAACGGACCGCCAGCACACCTGCCGAGAAAGTGATCAAGGCCATCAGTGCAAAGGCGGGCAGGACTTCGATCAGATGGTAGAAGTTGGCGGCGGCAAATATGGCGAAATAGAGAACCGCAATACCACCGCCCATCAGTCCCTGGCCCAGCAGATGGTACTTCTTGCCCAGCATCTGCGTGCCGGCGGCCAGCGCCGTCAGGCCGCCAAGTATCGATAAGCCGACGCGGCCGGTCGGACCGATGAATCCTTTGTCGGCCGAGTATTTCAAAAAGAAGCCGATGCCCATCACGAGGATCACGACGCCGATTCTCAGCAGCCACTGGCTGGCCACGGCGAATTCCATCGATACGCCCTTGGGCCGATGTTCCTCGCCCACGATGATCCAGTTCCAGATCTTGGCAAGCGCCTCTTTGGCGGCCGTCTCGAAACGGCTGGGCACGTGCAACACCGGCGGCTCGATCGGCTTGCCGGCGAACGGAGAGGGCGACACGGCTGCCGGCTCTTCGTCCGGGGGCGGCGCCGCCTCGGCGATGATCTCCGGCTCAATTGGTCTTTCGACAGACGGCTGGGAAGACCGCTCGACCGCCGGTTCGGCGACCTCGGTCGCGGCGTCGGCCTTTTCCGGCGGCCCTGCGGCAAACGCTTGCTCGCCCAACTGGCGGATGAGCCGCTTGCTCTCTTCCAACTCTCGCTGAAGTCTTGCCATCAGCGCAGAGAGTTCCTCGGTGCTCTCCCGCTGGTGGCGCTGTACCTTCAAGAGTATCACCAGAACGGTGATCGGGATTGCCAGCACCAGCCCCACCACCGCGAGCACGAGCATCATCGCAAGAAACTCTTCCATCGCGTCTCTCCCGAGCCTTCGCACCGCGTCCGAAAACACGGGCGTGATTCCCAGGAAAGTATAACACTCGCCGCCGTTCGCACGCCCCTCCCCCGGACGGGGCGGTGAATTCTGCGGCAAGTCGGAGCCACAGCGGAATCGCCTTCCAGCAGCCTCAACACGGCGGACCGGATCGGTTGACACGAGCCTCCCATTCGTCGATCTTCAAAGTCGGCGGTAAAAAGAAGGAGAAAGAACAAACAGTCGCTGTCCCTGGAAACCGCGTCGAACAGGTATTATCTTGTTTTCGGCCCCGGGGTCGTCCGGTTCGACGACGGCGTGCCGCTTGAGACGGACGCCCGCTTTGCGTTGCTGAGAAACCGCGACGGCGCTATGATCGTGGGCGGAACGGAATTGAAGGTCGAGTCGGCTCAAGGCGATTTGCGGATCGCGGCCGACAAGCCCTGCACGGTGTCGGCCGTTCGGAAGAATGGCATAGTGACTGTCAAGAGTTGTGGAAATATCCAATACGACACCTATGGCGGTGCGAATCATGACCGTCCGCTGCCGCAAGCGAGCGCGACGATCCAGGGGAGCCTCTGGCGCAATGATCACCCTCAACGATAAGTTTCAGCGAATGATAACGAGCCTATCAGGAAATCGATACGGGCGAGGCATCGGCAGCCTCTTGTCCGTGTCGGCCGCCCGGAAAGGGGTGCTCTTCATGAAAGGTCTGATTGTTCTTGGCGCTGTGTTGCTTCCTTCTTTGAGCTGGGCTGATGGCACGGCATGGTTTGGATCGGAACCGCCGGGCAAAGCCTATCCGGCCGGCGAGGCGGATCGCCAATATGCCATGTTGGCCTACGATCTGGCGCACCGTAGCGCATTCCAGGAGGTCGCTGCGCAGACATTCCGTCAAGATGCGCTGATCTTCGATTCGGACCGCGATCCTCTCGATGTGCTGCTGCGGCGCACCGAGGCATTGCTGGCCGACATCCGTCTCCTGCCGCACGCCCCCGACTTAGGTGAGGAATCCAAAGCCCTGGCCGGACTGCGGGCTGAAGCCGATCGAGTGGAAGTCAATGCGAAGGACTTGCGGCGGTCTCTGTTCGACCAGGTATGCCGCCTGCGGCGCCGGATTGCCTTGGCCAATCCCCTTCTGGACTTCAGCGACATCCTCTTCATCAAGCGCCAGCGGAGTTGCTTCAATCACATGTGCGATCAGTACTACGGGATTGCCCAGCGGCCCGGTGGTGGACTGTTTGTCCTGTGTGATGCATTCGGCTCGCGGCCGACGCTGCGAGACGTCCTGGCCGACTCCGTAGTCGGCCGCGGCCGCTTGAAGGGGCAGAGGCTCACCGGCGGCCCGCGGCGCAACTGGAACTTGACCCTCGATTTCTCTGGGAATCTCTCCGGCGACGAGACCGAAGGCGGATCGTTTCTCTCTCCCCAGCTTTCCTACGACGGCCGCACAGTCGCCTTCGCCTACGTGGAATGCCGCGGCAGCCGCCTGCACGACACGCACACCGATCCGCAACGAGGCCACTGGGACATCGGTCGCTGCTACCACCTCTTTCGGGTCGATCTCGACGGGAAGAACCTCGTCCAATTGACCGACGGCACATTCAACGATTTCGATCCCTGCTGGATGCCCAGCGGACGGATCGCTTTCGTCAGCGAGCGGCGCGGCGGATACCTGCGCTGCGGCCGAGCCTGCCCAACGTATACCGTCTTTGACATGAGTTCCGAAGGGAACGATATTCGTTGCCTGAGCTATCACGAGACCAACGAGTGGAATCCCAGTGTCACACACGACGGCATGATCGTCTATACGCGCTGGGACTACGTGGATCGCAACGCCATGGTGGCGCACCATCCCTGGATCATGACGCCCGATGGCCGCGACCCTCGTGCCATTCAAGGCAACTATACCCCTCGCCCCTCGCGGCCCGATATGGAACTGCGGGTGCGTTCCATTCCGGGGTCGCACCGAATGGTGGCCACCGCCGCCGCGCATCATGGCCAGGCCTTCGGGTCGCTGGTGGTGATCGATCCGCGGATCCCTGACAACGACCGTATGTCGGCCGTCAAACGCCTGACGCCGGACGTCGGCTTTCCCGAAAGTCAGTCGGGAACCGAGTCCTACGGCGAGGCCTGGCCGCTCAGCGAGGACTATTACCTCTGTTGCTTCGACCCCGTACACGTGCCCGCGCTCAATCCCGGCGGCATGGGCGCCCCGGGCGATCCCGGAACCGGTTATCCCAAGGAGCCCCGGGCGCGCGACCCGAACCCCTTGGGCTACTACGGACTTTACCTCGTGGATAGCTTCGGCAACAAGGAGTTGCTCTACCGCGATCCGGACATCGGCTGTCATCATCCCGTGCCGGTGAGGCCGCGACCGGCGCCGCCGGTAATCCCGGAAATCGCCGCGGCAGCGGCGGCTGATCGCCCGGATGAAGCTACCGTGGGTGTGATCAACGTCTATCAGAACTCGCATCCGTGGCCGGCGGGCACGAAGATCACGGCACTGCGGGTGTATCAGATCTTCCCGCAATCGCTCCCCTCGATCGTTACCGCCCATACCGGCCTGCCGGTGCCGAACACGGCTTCGGTCAATATCGCGCGGGCCGTGTTGGGAACCGTGCCGGTCGAACCGGACGGGAGCGCTCATTTCATCGTGCCAGCGCGGCGCGAACTGTTTTTCCAGGCCCTCGATGCGGACGGGCTGGCAGTGACTTCGATGCGCTCCGGTACGCAGTTCCAGCCGGGCGAGGCGACCACCTGCCGAGGCTGCCACGAGCCGCGACACGAAACCCCCTTGGCCGGAGCAAACGTGTTGGCCATGCAGCGCCCGCCGTCGCGACTGTCTCCCGACGTCGACGGCACCAACCCGTTCAGCTATCCACGCTTGGTGCAGCCGGTGTTGGATGCGTATTGCGTCACCTGCCACCGCAAAGAGGCCGACAAGGCGCCGCCGCTGGACAGCAGCCTGGTGGAGTTCCGCACGGGCTGGCGCCCGACCGCATACTACGCCTCCTACCTGAGCTTGGCCCCGAAGTTCGGCTTCTACAAATACTCCGATGCGGCTGCTGCAATACAGAAGGTGAAGAGTTGGAGCGATCCGGAACTGTGGAGCGATCCGAAGTTCAACCGAACTTTTCCCGGCGAATTTGGCGCGCGGTCTTCGAAGCTCTATCAGCTCCTGCAAGAGGGTCACTACGAACTGAGCTTGCCGCCGGAAGCTCTGCACAAGCTGGTGGTCTGGCTGGACTCCTGTTCGCTGTTCTACGGCGTTTACGAAGCAGAAGGGCAGCAAGCGCAACTGCGGGGCAAGATCGTCAGGCCGACATTGGAATAAGAGCCTATCCCAAAACCGTCGGGGACTGGCTCATTTTGCGGAGTCTTCGGAGCAAAATGTGCCTGTCCCCCTCTCCTCAAGGTTTTGGGATAGGCTCTAAGGCTCGGAAGGTAGTTCATCGTCTAACACGCCGTTCCTTGCTCCTTCACCGCAAAGCTTCGGACTTTGACAGCGATTGTCCGCTGGAGTCCTCGATGTGGCAGCACCCTATGAAATGCTTATAATCCAACACCTCCGTTTGCGAACGATCACCTGACAGCGCCATCGGACTTCTCTGCCGCCGGCGGTTCACGAAGCAGCCCACGTATCTGGTCTTCCGTCAAAGCGATCTGCGGGTCAAAAGTCTTACCGCTCATGTATCGTATTAGCGAGTATCGCATTTGCCGCGCCGCTGGTCGCTCTGTGAGATTCGTTTCGAGATCGATGGAGCAAACCATCAGCTTTCCGGCATGAACTCTCGCCTCGAAGAGAAGTCCCAGCCGCCGCGGTTCGAACCAATCCGGCACGACCTGCACAATCGGCCGCAGCCCTTGCGGCAACGCATCTAATATCATGGCGCCGGAACGGCTGACCAACTCCCACCACTGCCAATTGCTGTGATATTCCGTCGGAAACATGGCCAGCGCCGGGTGCCTTGGATCGCAAAGAATGCCGAGTGTGTGCGGCGCCTGCCCGCCCGTCCAAGCGGTATTCCAGAAGATCGACGAGAACCCGATTTTGATGTCCCCTGCCACGGATCGCGGGTCGGATAACAGCAGCACTTTGCCGCCACTGTTTAACTTCGCGATCGCGCCACGATCCAATTCGCTCACCACCGTCACATCATCGATTGTTTCCGCACCGACCTGTGCCGGGTAGACCCAGATGTCCCAGTCGTTGGCGAAATCGGTTTCAGGGAGAGTCACTGTCAGAGTCAGCTTCATTGGTTGTTGGAAGCGCGACAATGGCAGTTCGATACGCCCCAATTGGATTGCGTTTCCGCGCGGGATGTCCCGTGTCGGCATGCGACCCGAGGCCACTTCCCTCGTCCCGTGGGTCAGCAGCCACTGAGGCTGAATCGCTTTGAGGGGCTTCTCACCGAAGTGCGCGACTTCGACGTCCGCAGTGAATGTTTCGTCGTTGGTCCATGTTCTCTTGCCCATGCGGGCCAGCGGCACGGTCGCGTTGCAGAATCGGCGGAATTCAGCCGCGGTCACGTATGGTTTCGAGTCCCAGAAGGGATCGAGGACACCGACCAGCGCGGTCCCCTGACCCGGAAAATCATGCAGATCGAGCAATTGAAATCCGCCGAATCCGGGAGTCCGCAACGCCGATTCAATTTCCTCTTTGTAACATAGCGTCTGCAGTTTGCCTGAGGCCATCACGAAATCCCGTGCCTGATCGCCCATATGTTTCGCGTTAAGGAAATCGCGAAAGACTTCGAAGTTCTTTGCCTTGAGCACGCCGGTGTACTTCCCCGTTTCCTCGAAATTCGGGTACACGCACCACTGGCCGATTTCATGACTGATCACCGGCACGTCCTGTTTCTCGATGAAATCGCGGTAATCGGTGATCGTTTCCGGCCGCCGGGAATTGATGCGGCTTTTCAGTCCGTCACCCCAGCCCTGAATCCTCGGTTGCGGCGCGTTGTGGTATTGGTTTTCCGCAATCATCGGCCAACCGGCGGCACTGGTGTACAGACGTCGCGAATCAACCGCTTTCTGGTGATCCACCCACGGTCCGAGGAACTCACCGCCGCGTCCCGGTCCACCCGGCTCATTGCCGTAGGCCATCAGCACAAACGACGGATGGTTGCCGTAGGCGCGGCGAATCCGATCGGCCTCGGAGTATATCCATGCATCGATCGGCTGCCCCAGCCCCAGCCCGGAACCTTGATTCGCCCAGCTTGCGCACTCGACCTGAAAGAAAAAGCCCAATTCGTCCGCCGCGACAAACGCTGCCTCGGGCGGGCAGTGCGAATGAAAACGCATGTGGTTCAGGCCATGCTGCTTGCAGACGCGAACGACGCGTTTCCAACTCTCCACGTCGGTTGGAGGATAACCGGTCAGCGGAAAGATGCAGCACTCCAACGTCCCGCGAAACATAATCGGCCGGCCGTTGAGCACAAACCGCTTGTTCTTCACCGCGATTTCCCGAAGACCGAATGTCGTAGTTCGCTCGTCGACACCGTCGGCCGTCTCCACGGTTGCCGTAAGCGAATAGACGTCGGGATGAAACTCGTCCCATAGTTTCGCGGCTTCCCCCAGGGGGACGACGGCTTCGACTTCACCACCGGCCGCAGGCACCCCAAACTCTTGCATCACCGCCGCCGGCGTGTGATCCCCGCACCGCGCACGCAGCGTCACCTTGGCCGATACGTCCCCGTTCGCCGCAACTCTGCCGTTGATGCTGCCGATCGTCAACACCACCCGCGCCGCCCTCATCTTCACATCGGGGTACACACAAATCTTATCGATGAACGTCTTCGGACCGGCGAGCAAGGCGATCTTGCCCGTGATGCCGTTCCAATTGCTTTGGGTGTGATCGGTGACGCTATGCGAGTTAACTCCGACACCGATGAGAACGCGATTGTCGGCACGAATCGTCAGCCGGTGCCGTCCTGGCGCGATGGCGGCGGTCATGTCGTACTGATGGGGCGTCGATAGCGAATCTCGCTGTCCGATCTCTGCGCCGTCGAGCCAGACGCGGCTGAACCAGTGACACCGCTCCAGATGCAGTACAACGCGCCGGTCTGCCCATGACGGATCAATGACTACTTCGCGTTGATACCAGGCAGGCCCCACGTACACTTTTTCCGGCTGAAGCCAGAAGGGCATCTTGAAGGCGCCCGGTTTTCGATAGGGAGCATACTTCGGTTTGTCCCATTCCTCCGGCCGAAGGGTTCCGGTCCAGGGAGAATCCACGCTGGGACTGTCGCCGAACCCTTGTTCCTGCAGCGAACCGGGTAGTTGGATGCGATCAGCCAAGGATCGGTCGAACCACTGCTGTTGCACGCCCACGTCATCGCGGTCGAGTGCCAGCGTCCACTCGCCAGCCAAATTGACGCCGGCCTCGGCTCCCGCTCGTGCAGGCTCAAATGGCATGGCAAGCACGGCAGCCGCGAAGAAGCAGGCTGAAACAGGCCGATACCGCGCTGGTTTCATACGGCGGGAAACATTCGCAGTCATCAGTGGGCTCCTGTACGCCACGTGGTTTGGCTGGCCTTGTTCGGCGTTGTCATTGGGAGCATGGCAGTATTCCGCATATCCTCGGAACGACGCCGCGGAAGCCGCATTGTACCGCGATCCGGTGGGCTTCGGCAACCAGAACCGCGCGACGCTAAGAGCCTATCCCAAAACCTTGGCGGAGAGGGGGACAGGCACATTTTGCTCCGAAGACTCCGCAAAATGAGCCAGTCCCCGGCGGTTTTGGGATAGGCTCTAAGGATCGGCGAATCAATAACTGTCGCAGAATCGGCCCCTGGTTCCGCATCATCCGTGCCCCGGCTTTGCCATCTGTGCTATCATGACGACGAGAGAGTAGCACGGATGGCAAAGCCGGGGCACGGATGAAGGAGCATACGAAGGGGTATTCTGATTTTTAGCGTCGTTCGATCAACGAATGCAGGCCGGGGTTTACGGCAAGTGACGGTCGATCCCTGGAAATACCGATCGCCGCGCTGCTACAATGAAAGCTCACGGTATTCACCATTCGCCGGCAACGGTGAGACCGGTAGGCGATAAGAAAGAACGGTATCATGAGAGCAATGATCACGTTGATGATGGGAGTTACGATGTCCACGATCGGCCAGGCTTCGGCGGCTGGGGCAGAATGGCGGGAAGAAGTCCAGCGACTGACCGGTCAAATAGCTCCCGACGTCGTCCAATGGCGTCGGGATTTCCACGCGCATCCGGAGTTGTCCAACCGTGAGGAGCGAACCGCCCGCGTCGTCGCCGAGCAGTTGCGGGCGATGGGCGTGGACGACGTGAGAACGGACGTTGCCCGCCACGGGGTCGTGGCGCTGATCCGCGGGCGGCGGCCGGGACGGACCGTGGCGTTGAGGGCGGATATGGATGCTTTACCGATCGAAGAGGAGACCGGGCTCCCCTTCGCCTCGCAAAACGCCCGCGTCATGCATGCCTGCGGCCACGACGCCCACACGGCGATCCTCCTCGGCGCCGCCAAGGTGCTCGTCGCGATGCGCGAGCATATCCCAGGCTCGGTAAAACTCCTCTTCCAGCCCGCCGAAGAAGGCCCGCCGGCCGGCGAAGAAGGCGGGGCTAAGTTGATGATCCAGGAGGGCGCACTGGAGAACCCGCCGGTGGCGGCGATCTTCGGGCTGCACATCAACCCGGAATTGGAGTCGGGGAAGGTGTCGTACCGGTTCGGTGGGATGATGGCCGCGGTGGACCGGATCCGGATCGTGGTGACGGGCAAACAGTCGCACGGTGGCATGCCGTGGCAAGGGGTCGATCCGGTCGTCGCCTCGGCGCACATCATCACCGCCCTGCAGGCGATTCCCGCCCGTCATATCGATGCCCGTCAGCCGGTGGTGATCTCGATCGGCGTCGTTCGCGCCGAGGGCGCATGGAACATTATCCCGGATCAGGTCGAACTGCTCGGCACGGTGCGGACGCTCGATCCCGAGATCCGCCGGCAAGTGGCCGAGCAGTTCCACCGCACGGTGCGGCAGACGGCTGCCGCCCACGGCACGAAGGCCGAAATCGCGTACGGCGACTACGGCCCGGTGCTGCTGAACGACGCCACACTCGGCGCGCAGGCGGTCAAGACACTCCAGCGTGCAATCGGTAGTGAGAACGTCGGCGAGACAAGGCCGTTGATGGGCGGCGAGGATTTCGCTCATTATGCCCTCAAGACGCCGGGGTTCTTCTTCTTCCTGGGCGTTCGCAACGAACAGATCGGCGCGGTGCATGCCTTGCACACGCCGCAGATGGTTCTCGATGAAGCCGCCTTGCCGCTGGGCGTCCGTGCGATGGCGATGCTTGCCTTGGACTATTTGGCCCATAATCAGGCCTCGGAGTAGAAGGGCGGGAGATCGAACATGGCTGCTGTCGGCGTTGGCGACCAGGCCCCGGACTTCACCCGCGAGGCCCACACCGGCCGAATGGTGACGTTGAGCGACTATCGAAATCAGCAGGCGGTAGTGCTGTTCTTCTACCCCAAGGACGGCACCCCGGTTTGCACCGCCCAAGCGTGTAGCTTTCGTGATAGCCACGAGGCATTCGCGGAGGCCGGCGCCGCGGTGATCGGCGTCAGCGCCGACTCGCTCGAAAATCATCGCCGCTTTGCCGCCGAGAGGCGACTGCCGTACCTGTTGCTGAGCGACGCCGACGGCTCGTTGCGGTCGTTGTTCGGGGTGCCGAAGACCATGGGCGTGTTTCCGGGCCGTGTGACCTATGTGATCGATCGGGAGGGGATTGTTCGCCACGTCACGAACGTTCAGCTTTCGGCCGCCCGCCACATCGCTGAATCGATCGAAGTGTTGAGACAACTGGTCCATGATTAGAGGAGACTTTCCATGTATCCGCACCAGGCGATGCTGGGATCGGAATTATCGCGACGGCAATTTGTCCAGGGCGCGATGGGCCTTGGGGCGTGGTCATTGGCCGGCGGGCTGGCCAACGCGGAGAAGCCGGCCGACGGCTGGATCGACGCCCACGTCCACGTCTGGACCGGCGACACCGAGCGATATCCGCTCAAGGCAGGAATGACAAAGGATCGGATGGCGGTTCCCAGTTTCACGCCGGAGGAGCTTTTCGCCCATACCGGGCCGTGCGGCGTGCGCCGCATCGTGCTGATCCAAATGAGCTACTACGGTTCGGACAACTCCTACATGCTCGACGCGATGGAGCGTCATCGGGGCGTCTTCGCGGGCGTAGCCATCGTGAACGAGAACGATCACCCATGCAAGTCGATGCTGGCATTGGCCGACAAGGGTGTGCGGGGCTTTCGGCTTCGCCCGTCCGGCCCATCCGCGGACGACTGGTTTGCCAGCCCGCCGTTGACTGCCATGTTTCGCTGCGGAGCGGAGCACGGGCTGGCCATGTGCCTGTTGGTAGATCCCGAGCACCTGCCGGCCGTCGATCGCATGGCGAAGAAGAATCCGGATACACCGATCGTCATCGACCATTTTGCCCGCATCGGCGCGGGCGGCGAAATCCGCGAGCCGGACGTCGACGCGCTTTGCGGTCTGGCAAAAAACCGCAACGTCTGCGTCAAGACTTCCGCCTTTTACGCGCTGGGCAAGAAGAAGGCCCCCTATCTTGATCTGGCGCCGATGATCCGGCGGCTGCTCGACGCCTTCGGCCCACCGCGGCTGATGTGGGCGAGCGACAGCCCCTTCCAAGTGATCAACGAGCACACATATCGCGATTCTCTCGACCTGATCCGCTCGCGGATCGACTTCCTCAGCGACAGCGACCGGCAGTGGCTGCTGGGAAAAACGGCCGACCGGCTGTTCTTCTGACAAGTCCCCGACCGCCCCATCAACGGTTACCCGCCAACAGAGTTGCCGGACTGCTTGGCACGAAGGCGGCCGAGCGTCTGACGAGCCGCCGTCAGTGAAGTCCTTAGCAGCCGATCCTCGGAGAGTTCGCGTTTTTCGCCGAGTTCGGTGAGGCCCTCGATCGATTCTCCCAGCAACGTGCGGCACCGCTGCATCGCTTCCGAATCGTGCGCAGCCGGATTCCCCTCATAATGGACCTGCGCCAGGCGTAATCGAAAGAACTCGATGAGGACGCGATTGTGAGGCGGCAGGTCGGGAAACTCCTCGACGCAGGCGCTCTGCCGATCGAGCGCTTGCTGGAAAAACGCTTCGGCCTCGCCGAGCCGGCGCGCGGTCCAGGCAACGGCGCCGAGCTTGGCGAGAATCAGCGCCTGCGAGGTTGCGTAGTGGGGAATGGTGGGATTGTGAGTGACGAGCCACTGCGACTCGTCGAACGCTTTGCGCAGGCTCTGTTCGACATCCGGCGCGGCGGCGAATTGCCCCTGCCAGGGAAACAGACCGACAGGCACCCAAGCGTACGTCGCGGTCAATTCATAACGGTAATCGGCAACGCCGGGGTATTGCGACTTGAGATCTTCCAGGATGCGAATCGCGCGGCGGCGTCCCTTGCCGTCCTCGGAACCACGCGCCGGAGTCGGAACGATTCCGGTCGGCCTGTGGCACAGCGCGAGCAAAAAGCGAAAATCGGGAATCTGGGGATCCTCTCTCACTAGTTCCTCGAGGATCCGAATTGCCGCCTCGCGCCGCTGGGAGTCGGCATCGTACAGCGGCCAGATCCCCGCCTGGCCTGCAGGCTCCCGTCCCGCCAGGCCCTCGGCGATGCTGGGCCGTTTGCTGCTGAGAAGATAGAGCGTACGCGCCAACTCGTACCGAAAAGCTGCCGGCATCGCGGCGGTTTGCCGGAAGGATTCCAGCACCGACAATGCCTCCGTATGCGACGCCAGTGCCGCGGGATGGTCCAGCCTGGCCGACCGGACGTTGCCGATCTCGTTGTGGCAACGGGCGAGTTCGGTTGCAATGGTTGCCGCAGTGTCCGCCTCGCTTTGCATGGCAGCCAGCTTTCCAACCGCTCTCCGATACTCCTGCTCCGCATGGTCGAACTGCCCTAGCCGTTGACGAATGTCGCCGACCCGGCGGCTGGCGATCGCCGATTGCAGCTTCACGCGGCGGTCGTTGCTGCTCTGCTCCGCCAGCCGATCGTAGAAGACAAGCAAGTGCTCCAATAGCGCAGCGGTTTCTCGCGATGCTTGAACCTGTACGGCGATGCGCCCCCCGAGCGACGACGCCGGTTCGCCCGTGCCCAGTCCGATGCAGGCGCAAGCGGCGTCGCCCGCATCACCCGCCGAAGCGATCCAGACCCGGTCGGGCGAGAGTTGCAGATAGATGTCCTCCAACACGGCAAGCGACACCTGCGAGGTCGCTTCGGCGCGCCGCAACGCGTCTTTCGCCTCGCCGTAAGCGGTTCGGGTGCGCATGTAACCGCTCACCGCGGTCAACGCCACGGCGACCAGCAGGACCGCGGCCAGCGCCGACACCCCGGCCAGCGCCGGATTGCGGCGGCGCCAGCGCCACAGCCGCTCCACGCGGCAAGCCGGGCGGGCGGCGATCGGCCTGTCCTCCAAGAAGGATCGTAGATCCTCCGCCAGCGCGGCGGCGGACCGATAGCGGTGATCCGGCTCGGGCGCCAGGCACTTCAGCAGAATCGTCTCAAGATCCCGCGGAATGTCGGCACGGAGCTTGCGCGGTCGGATCGGTTCGGTCGCGCGGCCGCGGTCGACCGGCGGTGATCGCAGGGTCAGCAATTCGTAGAGCGTCAGTCCCAGCGCATAGAGATCGCTGCGCACGTCGGCTCGGCCGAGAAACTGCTCCGGCGCCATATACCGCACGGTGCCGGCCACGTCGTCGCCGCGACTGCGGTCGGCAGGATCGATCGCCCGCGCCAATCCGAAGTCGGCAACCGAGACGGCCCCGTCTTCCTCGATCAGCAGATTGCCCGGTTTGATGTCGCGGTGCAGGGTGCCGTGCTCATGCGCATGGGCCAGCGCATCGGCCGCCTGAAGGCCGATTTCGGCCGCCGCGCGACAGGAAATCCATCGCCCACCAGCGGCTTGGTATTGCTGCCGTGAAGCGCCTGCTTTTCGGCCCGGTGGCAGGGGCCCCGCTCCGAATTTCCGTGCAACGAGCGGTTGCACGACACGGCCAAGATCCTGGACATGGCCATCGCTCAGCCGCCGCAATTCCGCGATGACCTCGTCGAGGCCGATACCGCGGACCAAGGGCATGACGTAGTAGTGCAGCCCTTCCTGTTCCCCAACACCGAAGACCGTGACGATATTGGTATGGTGCAGCCGGGCGGCCGTTTGGGCCTCGCGCTGGAATCGTCTCAACTCCTTGTCGCACAAGAGGGCGTGTTTCGGGAGCACCTTCAACGCCACACGGCGCGAGAGCGAGCGTTGCTCGGCCTCGTAGACGATGCCCATGCCGCCGCGTCCGATTTCTTGAAGGATATCGAAATCGCCGAGATGCTCCGGCGGAGGCGACAGGCTGCTTCGTCGCATGGCAGCCTCGCGGGCGACGCTTTCCTCGCGACGGAGTTGTTCCATCAAGCCGACGGCCGGGAATAACTGCTCGATCCGGTCGGCGAATTCGGGATGACGGGCGGCATAGTCGGCCACCGAGGGGCGATCGCCGCTTCGGCACCGCTGGGCGAATTCATCCGCAAGCAGGTCGAGTGGGTCTCGTTCGTCTGGGCCGTCGATTGCCAAGGTTCTGCTCCCCGCGTAGCGCTCGGATGCCTACGCGAAGCTGTTCTGAACAAGCATTACGTTTCTCAAGCGTTCCAGCGCGCGAAGATAGCGCTTGCTCGCCGCATATTTGTCGATGCCAAGGATTTCCGCCACCTCGTTGTTGCTCAGTTCCTCGAGGTGCCGGAGCATCAAGACCTCCCGATCGATTTCCTCCAGCGAATCCAACGCTGCCCTCAGCTCCGTGGCCACTTCCTCCCTGACGGCAAACTGGCTTGGCGTGGTGAGGCTGTCAGCCAGTTGAGCGACCAACCATGTCGAACTGCTTCCCCCGGGGCCATAAGCAAACCACGCCACCTCCTGCCGAACGTCGCGCATCTTGGCCCCCAGGTATCGACGATGGGTGTCGATCAGCAACTGCGCAGTGATCTGTCGGAGCCAAACGAAGAAGGGTACCGAAGGACAGTCCAAATAGTCCTCCACGCGGCGGGCGGCCTCGACAAAGGCATCCTGGAGGATATCCTCACTCCCCACTTTGCCGAGAATCCGCCGATCGAGACGCAAAGCGATCATCCGCAACAGTTTTTGGCGATAGCGCTCCACCAACGCTGCCACGGCCTCTTTTCCGTGACGGCGGAGCAATTCAAGTTCGGTGGTCGCTTCCGGTTCGTTGAGCATCTGCGGACCCGATTGCCAAATGGGTGTTCATTTTCATGGTAAGTTGCCCAGGGGGATCTTCGCAAGCCGCCACGGCTCAATCGGAAGCGGAGGGGCGGCAGCCGCAGGAGGGAATTGAGTCGCAAGTTGTTCTACAAGTTGGAGTTGCGGAAAAAGAAGGGGATAGTCTGTCCACAGATACGGACCGTTTGCGGTATTCTTAGTAGGTTCCGCTTGCCGAGCGGAACCTCGCCGGACGTTTGGCCCTGCCATTCGACTTACTTGCCGAGGACGGCTGGGGGCCACTTGCCGGACAATACCCCTCATGCTCCGGGTTTCGCTCGGCAAGAGGAACCTACCCATGCCAACACTTGCTCAGGGAGCATCACATTGAGAAACCGTCGCTGGAAGGCGTTTACGCTGGTCGAACTGCTCGTCGTGATCGCAATTATTGGGATCCTGATCGCTCTTTTGCTGCCGGCCGTGCAGGCCGCCCGCGAGGCCGCGCGGCGGATGCAATGCTCGAACAATCTCAAGCAACTCGGCCTGGCCATGCACAACTACCAATCGGCCCTGGGCAGCTTTCCACCGGGGTTTATGGCGGTGAATCATGCGGGTACGGTCTCGGGCGGCTGGGCATGGGGGGTGTTTCTCATGCCCTTTATTGAACAGAGCCCGCTGAAGGACACTCTCAGTACGACCAAATACACTCTTTCGCAAGTGATTCTGGATCCGGCGCTGTTGCCGATGCTTCAGATGCATCTGGACGCTTTCACGTGTCCCTCATCGCCAATGGAGCCGTTGCGGGAATTCAAGGGCGGCGGACAAATGGTTTCGACCGCCAATTACACGTGCTGCCGTGGATTCTTCAACTACAGCGGTACGACGCACCTTACCAAGCAAAACAACGGAACGCTGTACGCCCAAAGCGCACTCAAGTTCCGCGACGTGACCGACGGCACGAGCAACACGATCGCCTTGGGTGAGCGGACGGTGCTTGATGCCCATATCGCCGATCCAAGCAAGTGGCCGTCCTGGTGCGGACCAGGCGGACTGGGTATCGGCAGCACCGTCAGCTCGTCGGTGAACGACAGGTTGAACCATCCCACGAATATGCACCTCTACAGCAGCCATCATCCGGGCGGGGCGAATTTCGCCTTCGTGGACGGTTCCGTGCATTTCCTCGCCGAGACGATCCAGTCCGATCCCGGAGGAGTGGATCCGAGTAACGCAGGCAGTCACAGCGACTTTGTTCAGGCCGCCGCCGCGGGCCGGGTCGGCGTTTATCAATTGCTGGGCGTCCGCAACGATGGGCAGCCGGTCGGCGAGTTTTGAGGAATGATCGATGACAAATCGCGTAGGTTGGATGGCTCTCCTCGGCAGCCTGCTCGCTGCCTCGCTCGCTCCTTCTCAAGCTGCGGATGCCTCCCAAGGGCTTTCCGGCGAGCAGTCGCTGCCCAACCGCCATGTCTACGTGGTCCAAGACATCCTGAAGACCTGTAGCCCTCAGAAGGGCTTCTGGGTGGATCTCGGGGCCGGCAAGGGCCAGATTTCCATTCCGTTGATCGAGGCCACCGACAATCCGCTTGTGATGCTGGATCCCAATGCTGAAGCGATGACCGAAGGCCTAACAACTGCTCGGGAGAAGAAACTCGAGCACCGCCTCTCGGCAGTGGTCGGGGTGGCCGAAGCAATGCCTTTTCCTGACAACACGGTCGATCTGGTGGTCAGCCGCGGCTCGATCTTCTTCTGGGACGACCCTGCGAAGGGACTCCGGGAGGTTTGGCGGGTGCTGCGGCCTGGCGGCAAGGCGTATATTGGCGGCGGCGCCGGCAGCGGCTATCCGAAGTGGGCCGTCGAAAAGCTGATCGAAGGCCGTCAGCGCAAGCTGAAAGGCGCGGAGGCCGAAAAATGGAAGCGATTCATCGAGCTGCGCCGCCCGGAACAAATGAAGCAA
Organism: Rhodopirellula sp.; assembly: GCA_012728855.1. Taxonomy (GTDB): domain Bacteria; phylum Planctomycetota; class Planctomycetia; order Pirellulales; family Thermoguttaceae; genus JABWBD01. The sequence goes on from JAAYEH010000245.1 coordinate 46,718, forward strand.
TGGGCCGAAGCGGCCGGGCTTGCTGCGTTCCAAGTCATGGGAAAAGGCGCTGTCTCGGACGACCCGGCGATCGGCCAAGGCGTCTGGCTCTTCTTTGAGAAGCCCTCGGTCAGTCTTTCGAATTGAGCCCCTGCGGTCAGCCGAAGACATTCGATGATCCGCAAACCGCTCCCGTAAAGGATCTTGCCGATCAGCCAGTCCAGGCCGTCCAGCAGTGCCAAGACGGCCTGCGCCTCGGTGTGGGTGAGCACGACGGGCACGCGCCCACGACGCTTGGCGCGGACGACGTCATTTAGCCAACCGAATTCCTGTTGGAGCACCACGCGGTAGAGAAACAGCAGGGCCGACAGCGCCGGGTTCGCGGTGCGATTCCAGCGGCGTCATTGGCCCCGCCGCGGCCGGCCCAGTCAACATGCCCGTTTGACGAGAGGGTCGCAGCGTTCTCGGCTTCCGCATCAGGCGGCTCGGTTCTGGAACTGGCTCCTAGCGATAGGGGGTTCCGCTCTCTGCGGGCGTGGTGTTAAAATACAGAGAAAGGAGACCGTACTGTGACTACCCTTCTTCAAGAGGCATTTGCCAAGGCGGCAGCGCTACCGCCTGAGGAGCAGGACGTTCTAGCTTCCCGTTTATTGGCCGAGTTGTTGAAAGAGGACGAGTTTGATCGTGTGATTGCAGCCTCTGGCGACAAGCTGGCTCGGCTGGCTCGCGAGGCTCTGGCAGAGTACCACGCCGGTCACACCGAGGAACTGGATCCGAACCGCTTATGAAGTCTCGTACCACACGGCGGTTTCGGGAACTGTTCGGGGCATTCCCGCACACGTTGCGCGCCAAGCGCGGGAAGCCTATCGGTTGTTTCGGGAGAACCCTGGTCACCCCGGGCTGCAGTTCAAGCAGGTGCATTCGGATCCGCCCACTTATTCTGCGCGTGTCGGGATCAGTTACCGCGCAGTCGGAGTTCTGGAGGGCGGTACGGTGATTTGGTTTTGGATCGGAACACACGCGGACTACGATAAGCTCCTGGAGCACCTGTGAACGCCGAACTTATGGAGGATTAGATTGTGCGACGGCCGAAGAGGACGACGTGGCGCGGCGAGAGATTGGATGACGGAGCGGACGCAGCAGGGGAGAGGTCCAGCCACAATCTAATCCCTGGTTCAACTAGCCCGCGGCGAGCAGCGAGAAAAGACGGCGACGTCTGGCATGGGGCTTGCTAGAGGGTTTTGCACTTTGCGGGGGTGATTCTGGCGAGCGTTGCAGAACGTCGGACGGGTGGAGACGGTCGTGGCGTTGAGTTCCGGACACCGTATGCGTGTCGAACGGGTCGTCATTTCGGGGTGTGGGTGAAGTTGGGGGCTGGCAGAGAGCGCCGGTTTTCGCTGCCAGAGCGGACCGTCAGCGTAGGAGGCGTGGGGAGTCGCCGAAAGTGAATTTCCCCGGCGCCGCCCTTGGGTGTCAGGCGAGGTCTGGGGCCGTACGGCTTTGCTTGGTTTAGCTGGTATCGAAGCGTCCCAGCGGCGGGGGGAATGAAATCCAGGTAAATCATCTCGGCGCCACAATCCGGACAGATCGGAGGATGG
>JAAYEH010000246.1 GCA_012728855.1 Rhodopirellula sp.
CCCAACCCTATCTCCCCTCGGCCGCTACCACCGCCCCGCTCACCAACCGTCACTCCTCCCCGCGCTGTGAGCCGATGGAACAGTCTATCTGAGCACCAGCGGCCGCTTTATCTGAGCCCCAACGGGATTCGCTCGACCGCTTTCTCCTGGATCTCCGCGGCCTTGTCAAACTCGCCAGTGGCAGCATGAGCGGCGGCCAACGTGTCGAGGAACGAAGGGTCGCCGTCCGAGGTTGCCTGGCAAGCATAGGAGGCCAGTGCCACCGCATCTTGCGGCTGCCGCACCTCGGGGTGTTTCGAAGTGGCCAGTTGCCACGCCAGACTGCTGCAAAAGTGGGGGGCTTCGGGACGGTACTTCGCCGCGACACGGAAGTAGCGCGCAGCCTCGGCGATCTTGTCGAACTCCAATGCCAGCATTCCTTTACCGTAACACACATACGCCATGTCGCTCGTGTGCGGCAGGATGCGACGCCATTGCGTCTTGTTTCCCACCCTCCGGTCCATCCACACTTTGTCGCGGGAGATTGGCTTGTTTTCCGACACGATCTGTATGACGACTTCCGCATAGAAAGGAGTACCGTCCTCAGCGTATCTCCCCAGCGTCTCACCTTCGTACTCGAGCAGCGAATCGGACGTCGCCTGAATGTTCTTCAGTTTCACATCGTGCATGCGGAACCAGCCGTCGTATGCCGTGGGAGACACATAGAGCAGCGTTCCCGCGACGTCATCGCGACTGTTCTTCGTGATGCTCATGACCGTGTTGGCATACATATCACCCTCACGGATCCAGAAACCGGCAATGGGGCAGGACGGATTGTACGTGAGGGCTTTCGTCACTTGGGGAGGGAGGCCGTCGTCTGCACATCCCTGGGAGATCCAACATCTTCCTTTTGACTTCCCGCACGTAGAGCCGCCGTAAATATTCGCGGAAGGTGTGGAGGGCTTAGCGCAGCGTCGAGGGCCAAGGCGGGGGCATGGGCTCGTTTCCCATGACCGACTCGGAATGCGTGGATTCAAGGGGGGATAACGGAGTGCGTCAGGAAGTATCGGGGGAAGCTTCACTGCCGGGCGAACTTCGTAGCTCCGCCAGACGGGTTTCCGATAAGTTCCATGGTAAGAAGGAGGCAGGATCGTCGGGAACGTTTCCGCCATTCTCCGAACAGGCATCAAAGTACCAACTCAGCCACTTTCGCGGATTGATCTTCCAGAGTACCAGCGTGGCAAAGATCGAAAACATCATTACCGCCAAGCGACCTGCCCACTCCGCTCCGCTGCCATAGTAATTCTTGCGGCCAACCGCCGGGTTGCGGATCAATCGCTCGCCGTAGTTATTGTCCAACGGAATGCGAGGGTCGTCGACGAACAACGTCAAGCCGCCCCAGTGTTCGTGCAGGCTTACCAGCACTTTGCGGCAGGGATCGCGAAGCTTGTCGTCCGCGAGTTCAGCCTCTCGCTGAGCAGCCATCGCGGCGACATGCTGACGCAAAGTGGCATCGGCGGTGGCAAACTCGCCCGTACCGATCGCATGTCGTAAGCGTTCCCGATTCAGGCGATACAACTGGCGAATGTGACGCAGCCACTGCAGTGCCCAGGCACGAAGTTCCGGGTAGCCTTTTCCGACTCGCACGAAGTCGCGACGCACGTGAGCCCAACAGAATGCCAACAACAGCTTCCCATCTTTGACCTGCTGCATCGCCTTGTAAGTACTGTAGCGATCCACCATCAACACGCCTTGCACGTCGTCGGGAAAGTGCGACTGGGGCACATCGTGGCTGCGGCTGGGATCGAGGACATAAACCACCGAATCCTTCCCCGCGAACAGCCACAACCACCAACGATACCCGATTTTCCCAGATCTTTCCGCGAAAACTCGCCAACGCGTCTCGTCCGCATGAAAGTAATCCGACAGCAGGTGGTAAGCCCGAAGCGATTCGTAGATCGGTGTCAGCAGAGGTTCGATGCGCTGCAGTCCGTCCGCAATCGTGCCCGCGGCAAGGTCCAGTCCCAGCAGCCGAAGCTGTTCGATCGTGCGGTGCGTCGGTCGCTGTAAGTGGAACTTTTCCAGCAGCAGATGCACCCAGATGCTCGTGCCATAGAGGCTCTTGGGTAACAGCTTTGGCGGCAGCGGCGCCGTGACCGTGCGTGGCTGCGGCCGACAGTCACACGTCCGGCGATAGCGTTTGCGGCGAACGACTTTTCGATAGACGACCATTTCAATTTCGATCTGCTCGCTGGCGTCACTCTGTCCGAGGTCCGCTAGCGGCTTGCCACAACAAGCACAGACCTTCGCCGTCTCCGGTATGTCGATCTGTTCCTCGCGGGCCGATAAGTGCGAGTAGTCTCTTCGCCGCGGAGCGGGGCGGTCCGGTTGTTGTCCGCGTTTCTTCTGAGGAGTTGCTTTCTCCTGCGGATCATCCAGTTGATTGAAGCGATCGGTGGCAGATTGCTTTTCGGATTGTTTGCCGAAGCGTTCCGCTTTGAGTTGTCGAATCTCCGCCTTGGCTTGCTCGAGTTCTGTTTGCAGCCGGATGTTCCGTTGGACCGCGTCAGCATGCCGGCTCTTCCAATAGCCCGCCTCGCAACGCAGCTCGCTGACCTGCTGCTGCAGCCCCGCATTTTCCCGTCGCAACTCGCCGATTTCTGCCTGCAATCGATCAACTGCCGCGAGCAGCGAGCGAACTTGTCCCGCGAATGAATCCGATTGCAACAGCGAGGCGTTCATGATGCCCCGCAATAGACGATCTGCCTAACCAACGCTAGACCAATTTCTCCAAATTCCACACCTTCCGCGAGTATTTACGAGCCGCCTCGTCACACTCGTTTCATTGCATGAGGTTCCGCGTAAGCATCACGAGCAAGACTGTACCCACGAGTCCTCCCATCGGCGCCGTGACAACAAGAAACAACCAACCGATCGTAAGAAGACCATTTCCTCCGGTGGCGCCGCGAATCCTGTCGATCAATACGCACGTATAGTAAGTCGCGAAACATGCTGCGATCATGCCGGCGGCGGCCCCGAGGATTCCTGCCAGGATTTGCGCTGCCACACTCATGACGCCGCTGCGTCCGCTAAGGTCTGGGCCGTTCAAGTATCCACTGTGGGGCTGGAATGGCCGGATGGCGAGCGATGAGCAACAAAACGCCTGCGACCACGACGAGTATCGGCATTTCGACGTCGATCGTGATGCGGTCTGTTTGACGCAGGACAGAAAGACAGCTCGTGACGATGAAGAACGTGCCCGTTGCGAAGGTGACTTTATCGAAACCGCCGACCAGAAAAGCGAGAAAACCCACCACGGCCAGTCCAAGTGTCCAAACCCAGTCGATTCCGGGAGCAACACCGAGCACGGTAAGCAACCATCCAACGCCAACGGCAATGAGTAGGAAGGGAAGTACGATCGTTTTATCGGGTTTCATGGAACTCCTCGTCTGCCAACAGACTTGCCGACTATCGCTACCCCTCGGCGGAGCGGTCGGCGCCGCGCCTGGTCGCCATTCTACTCCGCTGCTGAGTCGAGGCGAAATCGGGTGTACGAATGTAACGGACCGGACAATTGGCTAGTTCGACTGTGGGAAGCCGCCAGCTCGGAGTGACTGCGGGGAGTAAGTTTGAGAAACCGCCGTCCAATCCGTGAGTTTCAGGTCAGAATGCCATCCCAACCTTTCCGGTACGGACGCCGGATGAACTGGTCGGCCTCCGGCGCATTGCGGGCGCGGAGGTTGACGTAGTCCCACTCGAGCTTTTTGCCCGTCCGGTAGGCCACGTTGCCGAGGTGGTTCGACTCGGTAACCCAACCGGAATACAGGAAGTTCGAGCCCGGCGCGGGATCCTCTCCCTTGCACGCCTGGATCCATTCGATGTAGTGGCCGGGCGAACGCAGGAGTGTCTCCGGCGGCGTCGGGTAATCCTTGAACTTCTCTTCCGGCAGCAGCTTCGGCCCACTGCGCGCATCGCTGTACAGCATGCCGTTGTCGCCGATGAACAACTGGGCGCGGTCGCTCATCTTGTTTGCGTCGAACTGCGGCGGCCTGCCCTCGCCCTGGTACCAGACGAGCTTCAGCGGCGGTTGCGAGCCGCGGGCCGGGAATTCATACGTGACCGTCATCGATGCCGGGGCTAACTCGTGGTGGGCTTTGCCGACCGGGGACACGGCCTCGATCGTCAAGGGCTGACGGATGTCGAGCACCTGAAACACGACGTCGTTGTCGTGGCCGCCCAGGTCGCTCATTGTGCCGTTGCCGAAGTCCCACCACCGATACCAGCGCGGTCCGGGCAGGTATGTGGCATGGAACGTCCGCATCGGCGCAGGCCCGATCCACAAATCCCAGTCGATGTTCGGCGGAACGGCCATCTCTTCTTGGAAGCGATCGGTGATCTGAATGCCGTTGTAGAACCCATGCGGTTTGTCGTACTTCTCGGCCGACGCGGCACTCTGGAGTCCCCACGCGCGCCCCGCCCAGACATGCACCTCGCGGATCGGCCCGATTGCGCCGGCCAAGATCAATTCCTGGATCTGGCGACGCGCCGGCGAGGCGTGGCCTTGATTGCCCGTCTGCGTAGCGAGACGCGGATACTTCGCGGCGGTCTCGCGAATCAATCGTGCTTCCCAAACGTCGTGGGTGAGCGGCTTCTCGCAATAGACGTGTTTGCCGTGCGTCAACGCCAGATAGGTCGCCAGAGCGTGGGTGTGCTCGGCGGTGCTGACCATGACGGCATCGAAGTCGTTGGGGTTGTCGAACACCCGGCGGAGATCTCTGTATGTTTTGGCTTTTGGGAATCTCTGAGCCGCGGCATCCACGGCATTCTGGTTGACGTCGCAGAGGACCGTGATGTTCTCAGCCGGAATGCCCGTGGGAGGGCCGGACGAGTCCGCTGGCCGGGCGCTTCTGCCACGGGGTCCGCTACCGCCGTCGCCGTTCATGTTCGCGTTGGCACGGCCTCCGCAGGCAATCATCGCGATGTTCAGCTTGTTGTTGAGGTTCTGACCGCGGAGAAAAGACGGCGCAGCGGCGATCGCGCCGGCAGCAGCCAAGGCTCCGCCGACCAGCTCGCGCCGGGTAATCCGGCGCCCTTGCGGGTGCTTGGTAATCCTGGTATTCATTGTGTGCTCCTTGTTTCCATCAAACTATCGCCTTTGTATTTCGATCCGGCCATGATTTCCTCGAGCGAAAGAAAATCGGTTTTCTCCCACCGGCTGAGGTTAACCGGGCAAGGCGGTTGAATCAAGCTGCCCCTCGCAGGTATCCGAACCGAGTGTCGGCCCGTGGCTTGACCAATTCGCGGCAAGCACCGCCCGGCAGAGATCCTTGACGGTGGCTATCCCCGAGGGAAAACGGATCCGCCATGGCCGGAGGATTGCCAGCATCTTGACGTAGGTTTCCACCAGCGTCCAGACTCCCAGCAGCCCCAGCGCGGGCCAAAGCCACTGCGCCCCGGGAACTTGCCAGATCTGAAACACTCACTTGAAATGGAGACGACAGCGGACCGGTTGAACGACCGGCCCCGCCCAACCTACAATGGCCAGCATCGGCTTTACCCTCGGAAAGGAGATTCAGATGAGACCAGCTCAAAGGACGCGTGTTGTGCCCAGGATCATCGTCTCACTGCTTGTTTGCCTGGCGGGACTTGGCCCGGCGCGGAGCCAGGAGCCCGCGGTCTGGGTAGCCTCGCCGTGGCAGCATGTCTTGCGGAGCACCGAGCCCGGTGGCATGAAGTCGGCGGAGATCGTCGCCGCCCGCAACGAATACGAACCGCTGCGGGTCATCGTCCGGGCTGGTGCCACGCCACTGGCCAATCTGAGCGTGGAAGCCGGCGATCTGACCGGCCCGGCTGGACGGATCGAGGCGAAAAACGTCGCCTTGTTTGGCGAGCATTACCTGAACGTCTTCAGTCCAAGCCGTGCCTCCCAGGCGCCGACCGGTTGGTATCCGGACGCACTGATCCCCGTCGCCGGCGGCGACCCCGCGGCCAAGTATCTGCCCATGCCGACGAGCGTCGAGCCTGGCACGAATCAAGGAGTCTGGGTCGATGTGTACGTTCCCCGCGATACCGCGCCCGGTGAGTATTCGGGGACGATCGTTGTGACGGCGGACGGCACGCGGCTCGCTTCGGTTCCCGTGAAACTCCGCGTGCAGCCGTTCACACTGCCCGACAGCATCGCCATGCGCAGCAACTTCGGGAGCCTTGGAAGCAGGCTGGCCCGTCACCTTGGGATGGACGCCGGATCCCAGGAGTTCGCCGCCGTTGAGAATCAGTACATCGATACTCTGCTTGCTCACCGGGCGATTCCTTCGTCGCTTGGGAACATCTGGCCCAAGTGGACGCCGGAAGGCGGCGTCGACGACAGCGCAAGCGGCGAGCGGCTCCGCGCGATGGTCGAGGATCGCCATGTGAACTCGCTATGCGTTCCCTTCGCTTACCGAAGCGAACCGGAGAAATGCCGGGCTTACTTGCGAGACATGGCCGCCTACCTGCGGAGCAAGGGTTGGCTCGATCTGGCCTACATCTATATGGAAGACGAGCCCAACAATGCCGAACAGTACGAAACGGTCCGCCGGCAAGGCGAGTTGATTCGCGAGTCGGGCATCAAGCGTTTATGCACCGAGCAGACCGTCGCTTCCAAACCCGAATGGGGCACACTATACGGCGCGGTGGACATTTGGTGTCCGCTGTGGTTTCTGTATGATGAGAAGACCGCACGCGAGCGGCAGGAACTCGGCGAGGAGATCTGGACGTACACGGCGCTCTGCCAGGGGCGCGGCGTGCCGTTCTGGCAGATCGACTTCTCCCCGGTGCATTTCCGCGCGCCGTTCTGGGTGAACTGGCATTACGGAGTGAAGGGGTTCTTGTACTGGTCGAGCATCTACTGGGGCGCGGGGCAGGATCCGTGGACGACGCCCCACTTCCGCGACCAGTACTGGGGCGAGGGGATGCTGCTGTATCCAGGCAAGGACGCCGGGCTGAGCGGACCGGTGCCCTCCATCAGGCTCAAGCTGATCCGGGAGGCCTTGGAAGATTTCGAGTATATGACGCTTGCCGGCAAGCGAGGCCGCAAGGCAGAGGTGGAAGAGATCGTCGGCAGCCTGGCACGCTCCTTCACGGATTGGAGCCAAGATCCGGAAGCCTACATGGCTGCGCGGGCAAGACTGGCCGCTTTGATTGTCGCGGAGTAGCAAGCCTAGCATCCCATGCCGCTATTGTTTGCTCAGCCTGCTGGATTTCCCGCTTCGTGCTCAATAGGAACAGGTCGTCCCCATCGGCAGGCATGCTGTGGATCGCCGCGTCCAACGCCCCATGTGCCCTGCGGATCGCAGCGGAATCCGGCTCGGTGATGCGCTGCAGTGCATCGCGGGCAGCCGTGAGTTCAGGTGTCAAGCCGGCTTTGCCACGCACACGGCACGCCGCGGCGACATGGTCCCGCGCGCGGCCGAGCAGCCATTGGCGGGTGTTCGCCCTGGATGCGATCCGCAGGACCGTCACTTGGCCTTTCCCGTGGGCGATGCGCAGGACGCATGATCCATTCCGCCGCTCAATGGCGATCGGCTCGAGACTGACGGCGTTGGCGGCCACGAGATCCTGCCCGAGGTCTTTCGTTGCCTCGGCCTCGATAACCAGCGTCTGGGCTGTCTCGTTCTCGGGCGCACGCAGAGTGAAATAGACCGCACCGTCTGCCGGAAACCGCTCGACCTGTGCCCCGCTGGCAAGCGGGATCGGTTCCCAGCCCGCCTCGGCAAGTTCCCGGATCGCCGGCATCCAGGCGTGTGTCACGTCGCCGTAAAGCCGATAGGCTTCCTTGACAAAGCGCCCAGTGCTGGGCAGTTCACCCCATTGGGCCGCGTTATGGTAAAACCGCTCGGCGACCTCGCGCTTGTCCAAGCCGTGAAGGTTCATGAAATTCATCAGCAGGACGGGCTTCTTGTACGAGCAGGCGCGATAGAAGAACGTCGAGTCCTGGTCCTGGAATTGGCTGCTCTCGATGCCGGGCACGTCGGAGACGAGATAGAGCGGAAACGCCTCCAGGTTCACGTGGATATTCGTGAAGATCGCTTTGCCCTGAGGATGGTAGCGTCGCTGCAAGGCCGCCAGGAAGTCGGTCATGGCAAACCGGCCGTGCGCGACTACCTGAAACGTCGAAGGATCGTATCCGAACGGCCGATCGTTGGCAGGCCATTGGTCGCGGCGGCAGTTCAGCACGCGGTAACACCAGGCCGATACGGAATCGATGTAGCAGCCGTCCACGCTGGGATACTCGCGAAAGATGCGGTCGTAGGATTCGAACTGCCGGCCGGCGACGTTGGGTCTTTCGTTCGTGTCGGGCAGGTCGGGATCGACGTTGAGCGTGAACCGCAGCAGGTTCAGCGGCTCTGCCGGCCCCACGTCGGCCGAGAGGTTGTTGGTGATCGCCACGACGTACTCACCGCGGCTGTTGACGCACACGTTGTTCCGCACGTGCTGAAGGTCCCGCCGTTTCTCGTCCTCCTCGAAGCCTGGATTGACCAGCCAGTTGACCTCCGGTTGGCTGGCCGGGCCCACGTGGATGTCGTCGAACCACGCCTTGCCGGGGTGCCCGCGCAGCAAGCAATAGACGCGAAGTTCCGCCACGGGCTCGGCGGGGCGAATCACGTATTCACCGGTTTCCCAGTCGTGCGAGCCGGTCGAGAACGTCGCGCATTGGCCGAACAGATAACCGCCGGACGCATAGCAGACGTCGACGTAGATGGAGTAGCCGCTGTCCCGCTGGCCCGATACGCCTTCTGCCTTGCTGAAGCCGCGGACGACAATCGGCTCCCGGACCGGCTTCTCGAAGAGGATAGCCTGCCGCCCGCCCGTCCAGTCACCGGTCGTCCCAGTGTCAGCCAGGAGCGAGCGATTCCCGCTCCGCCGCGCCGCCGCGTCCAGCGTGAAGGAATTCTGCGGTGTCCATGCCCTCGGCGTAACCCGCTTTTCGAGTTCTGCAAAACGGTCCATCGCTTCGGCGTAGGATTTGGGCAGGTCTTTGCCGGGGAGCCTGATCGTCGACGAGGAAGATTCCTGGTACGGAAAGGTGGCCAGGCCTCGCTGGTCGTCCTCATCCCACTCGGCCGGCCTGCCTTCGTGGTAGTAGAAATGTTGCGGGTTGGGAAGGTCTTTGGTCGGTGCGGCGAAGAACCACCCGCCGCCTTTGCGAATGAAGGGCGTGAACGGCTCGCGGAACAGCCGGTAATATTGCTGGAGCGCCGAACGGAAATGCCACTTGGGGTCGCTGCGGTAAATCACGCATGCAAAAGGAGCTCGCAGCCGCAGTTCCGGTTTCGCATCCTTGGTGAAACCGAACGGGAAACGCAATTCGGCGCCTTCCGCGGTATTGGCAAAGCGGTAGATGGCGAGGCGGTCGGGCGGCACAGCCAGGGCAAGGGAATCCTTGCCGCCGGCGCGGAGGCTGACCAGCGGAAGCTTGGAAACCAACCGGGCCGGCAACAGCAAAGGATTCTCTGCAATCCGGCTCGCCGGCAAATCGACTCCGCGCACGCGGATCACGAGATCCGCCACCGTGTCCTCCCCGCACGGCACCCTCACTTCCCCTTCCAATCGCAGGCAGCCCCGTTCGCTCGTCCACCGCGCCTCCACGTTGAATCCCGCCGCGTTCTGCCCGCTGCGGGGATCGATGACCGCCAGGTCAACCCCCATCTCGGGAATCGCGTGGCCATCGAGGGTCATGCCGGTCAATGTGGTTCCTTCAGCCTGTGCGGCGAGCCCGTCATCCGTATGCAGCGATACCGTTGCGGCATGCCCTGCGGACGCGTGCAACAGAGCAACGGCACAAAGCTTCGCCAGGACCGCGATTGCCTTGCGTTGCCTCCGGGGTCGCTGCATTGCTCCTTCCGCATGTTGCAACCCTATGCAAGAAAAACAGCTCATCTCAGCTCCTTTTGTTGAACATGATGCTCATCATCTTGTAGTCCCCGACCGACCTCTGTCAATCTCAGCTCCCGCCCACGGCTCCTGCAATACCGAATGCGGTCGCGGCGGCGAGGCGGGCCAACTTGCCCGGCGAGCCCCATTCGGTGAGAATCGATATCCGTGCGAGGTCGGAAATACTTCTCGCGCGCCGATCTCGATGCAATCGACCACCAGAAAAAAGGAGCGGCCCCATGAGTTTCCAGGATCGCTTGCAAAAAATCCGAGTTCCGTGGAGCGCAGGTGGGCCGCTCGCGCCCGACACCGCTACGAGCCGCCCCCGGACGCCAAAACAGGAAGCCCTTTCAGACGGCGGACTGGCGGGCGCCGCTTTCCGTTGCGGCCGGTGGATGGTTGCGCTGGTTTGCCTAGGTCTGACCGGCTGCCCCTCTAACCGGTATGAGATTGAGCTGAAGCCCAAAGGCAGCGCGATGGAACGCTCGCTCACCTGCTGGCGAGGAAAGGGCAGTTCACAGGGTGAACCGGAGCTGGAACGGTTCCCGGCGCCGGAGCTCGAGCAAATTGCCAAAGCCTACCAACAATCCCCACCGCCCTCGGAGGCCCGCAAGTATACCTTCCGTGGCGAATTCGTCGGCGAGATGCCCGGCGACGTCGGCGGTTCCGGTCGGCACACCTATTGGAAAACCCGAATGGGGACGCTTTCGCTCTACGTGGAGCGTTTCCGCGGCGACGACGATCTTGCGGGAGCCATCCGGGCCCGGCAGGACGCGGCAGACACATTCGCCACGCTCGTCCTCGGATGGTTCCGCAGCGAGTTCAAGGACGATCGGGATTTCGGAAAGCTGGAAAAGTTCGTGGACGGCGACCTTCGGCGAGACCTCCGCAACCTGGCCATCTACTGCTGGACAGGCCAGGTGGTCGCGGAGTCCGATCCGGCACCGCGCCCGAAACAACCTCCATTGGATGCCCCGGAGTTCTTGGTGCGGATCGCTCAGTATTTTCTGGAACGCGGCTATTTCACCGCGGCGATGATGCCCGAACTGGTCCGCATGGCCCGTGAAGAAGACGGTGATCGTGTTTTCGAGGTCGTCCGCACCTTCGTGGCGTCGAAAATGGGGATAAGCAGTGCGGAGCAGGTGCCCCAACGATTGGATTTTCTGAAGAGCCCGGAACGGGCGAAACAGTCGCTGAACAAGTTTCTGGCCGGCACGGATCAGCACCAGGCATTTCTCTGCAAATGGAGGCAGCAGCACAAGCAGGACGCGACCGCCACGCCGCCGGAACCGCATGAATTGCTCGGACGGCTCGCGGCGGAGGCGACGGGATTGGAGTTCAGCACGCCCGATGAGCTTCAGGTCAAGCTGGAGTGTCCGACCGAACCTTTCGCGACCAATGGAATCTGGGAGGCCGACACCAGGCAGGTCGTCTGGTCCGGCCGGACCAACGCTGTCGGCGGGCCATCGGCTCCGGCGCTGCCCGCGTTGTTTTATGCCTTCTGGTCCGTGCCCAACGAAGACTTTCAGCGGGAGCATTTTGGCAAGGTTGTGCTGGCAGGCAAGTCGCTGGCGGACTACTGCGTGTGGCGGAAGGGGCTTACAGCGGCCGAAACCGAGCAGTGGGACGCGTTGTTGTCGAGTCTCACTCCCGACAACCTGATGCAGCGGCTCGATGCGTTTCGTTTTTCCAGCGACGCCCCGGCGCCGGCGGGCGCCGACGAAAAGCCGAAGTCAGTGGCGGACAAGCCGCGCGAACTGATCCAAGCGGGGCTGGCGGGCGGTTGAATCGCGGCTCCTTCCGCTCACGCGATCGGTCGGTAAGGTTGGCGAATGAATCCTTGTCGCAACGGGCAGAGACGGCGAGTCCTGGTGGGACGAGCGTCTGTTGCGAGTGGAGGCCTAAGGGGTCGGGAGTCTTCGGCGGAAGAAGACTCCCGACGTGCGTCCCAACGACGATGACCGGGAGCCAGTGCCCGTTGTGTCAGGGCCTCTAAAACAAGCGCCGCTCAAACGTCCGTCCAGTTGCCAGTTTCGGCTGCGCTGCGGGCTTTCAGGCAGACCTCGGTCAAGCGGAAGGCATCCTCCTGACTGATGACGTGTTCGCCCTGGCCTGCCAGTTCGGCCAGAAAATCGGCGAAGAAGTCGATCCCCTCGGGCAGTTCCAACTCGCGGTGACCGTTCTTGGCCATAATGAGCAAGACGCGATTCTCGGCCCCCATCACCTCTAGCACTCCCTCGCTCCCGGCAATCCGCAAGCGGTCGTCCCCGTGGGTAGGCGCGGTTTCGGGCCGCAGGTAGTCAAGGCTGGTCATGGCCGTCCCACCGTTGTTGAGTTTGAAAAGAACGCCGGCGTGGTCCTGAAAGCCCGGGTAGTCGGGATGATTCTTGTTGCCGTGCCAGGCCGAAACCTGGAGGTATTCCTGGCCGGACGTCCATCTCATGTAGTCGATGGAGTGAATCCCGGCCCACAGGATGGTTCCGCCGTACGTCTTCAAAATCCTTGTAGAACCACGTTCTCCCGCCTCCAAACCGATACGATTTTTGGGAGGTAAGAAGGATCGGCTCGCCAATGAGCCCTTCCTGGACCGCCTTTCGGGCGGCTCGATAAGGCGGGAAGCATCGCATGTTCATCATCGAGGTCAAGCGGACTTTCGATTCGCCGACTGCCGTCTTCAAGGCGTCCAGATCGACCAGGGTGGTGGCGACCGGCTTTTCGGAAACGATATGGATCCCCTTGCGGGCCGCGGCAAGCGACGCCTCTGCATTTCGATAGTAGGGCAGACAGACCCCGACCACGTCGAGTTCCTCTTTTTCGAGCATGGGCTCAAACTGGTCGTGTATAACTCGGGGTTGTTGGGAATCGCGTTGTGAGAGTTTCCTCTGAGGTAGAGTTTTTCAACCTTTAACGAAGAGGAGGAATCTCGATGGGTAAGCAAGCGAACGTACCGGCGCCTCAGCGGAG
>JAAYEH010000247.1 GCA_012728855.1 Rhodopirellula sp.
GACGGCCCCGAGGTCAGCATTTTTTTGCGGGTTGAAGAGGGTTGACGCCTTCGCCTTCGCCTCGTACAATGAGTGCCGACCACGGGATCCCGGACTGCTTCCGGCATTGCCTATGGGATGCTAGTGATCACGATTCAGCCACGCAGCGTATGGGCGGTCTTCGTGTAGATAGGGACAGGAGACACAGTTGGCGGCAACGAAAGGAAACGACATGAACTGGCTCACGAGACTCATTGCCCGACCGAAGGCAACACCGGACAAGCAGACGCAGCCCCGTGCAGTCGGAGTGCAGCAAACACCACAGGCTCCCGGCGCGAGTTCCCGTACAAACCGGGACCCGGAGCGGATGTATGCCGAGGCCATGGACCTCTTCAAGCGGAACAAGTTCCGGGACGCCGCGCGCATTCTTGATGAAGCCAGCCCGTTGAACCCCACTTCCGCGCCGATCCAGTTCACCTTGGCGGTCACCTACTCCCGCATCGGCGGCGAATGTGGTAATGACAACGTCGCCGCCTTGCCTTGGCTCAAGAAGTCAGGAGGAGCATTCAAGAAGGCCATTGACCTGGCGGCGAAACACGGTGGACTGAATGCGTCGCAGATCGAGAAGGCCCGCTCATCGCTACAGATGTGCGCGCCCTTCATGGACTCTACCGAAGAGCAATGTCAGTCGTCTTCCGTTACCAAGGACGACCAGAACCGCGACATCACGGTACATCAAGAGGCGTGGCACAAATTCAAGTCCTACGTCCAGGTGCCGCAAGACGTGCCGGACACTGAAGTCAGGCCCAATATGCGATTCCAGTTTATGTTCCCCTCCCAACACGTCGCCAACTGCATTCTCTCGACTCTCCCCGAGCAGCACAGTCGCGCTCTGAGTGCGGGCAAATGCTGGTTGCGGGGAATGAACCCGGAAGGCAAGTTCCAGATCGCCTGGGATGGCGTGCGCTTGTCAATCGGCGAGGGGAAAGATCTCATGAACAGGGTTGTATCAGAGGGCGGGGAAATCTACGAAGCGTTCCTGACCTGACTGAGTGGGACTTGAACCAGACAACGGACTGGAAACGGAGGAGAGAAATGGACTACTTCGAATGCGCGGCACCCGCTGGAGACGGTCGCTGTTCAGACAATGCGTGTCCATGCCCAGAGGTCGAGATTCCTCGGGGACAGGGCTATCTGTTCATCAGCCAAGAATTGGTAGATTTTCGGCGGCAGTACCCGGGTGAGGAGGAGGCGGGTGCCGCTATGGAAGCGCGTTTGCAGGGCGCTGGCTTCAGCGGGGGTTTCTACAGCATCAGCCCGGTACTTGTTTGCGAGCAGGGAGCCAAGCTGCGCAATCTGGACCTGAAGACAGCGGCTGCCGATGCCGCCCATTGGTGGGCAACCGGGAAGGTCGCTCTGCGCGCGACGCCCAGCGCAGGCAGTCAAGCTTCGGCTGCCGAGACGCGCATCGAGAGCGCGCAAGCAAGCGCACCAGCCACAACCGCGCTCGATCAGGCACCATCCGGACCGGACGCAAAGGAGTGCCAGCAGCCCGGTTCAGATCTCCGGGACGCAATTGAAGAAGGAAGACGCTTGGCCCAGGGACAACAGTGGGACAAGGCCATATCGCTTATCGAGAAAGCATTCGTCTCCACAGACGCAGACCTGGACGCGGAAATCGACTCTTCTCTTCGCAACCTTCTTACCCGCTGCTTTCGGATGCGAGCTAACTCACTTTTGCATGCCGCAATGAGCGACGCAAACAAGCCCCTGCCAATCCTCAAAAGAAGCCTCAAGAACGGTCGTATCCCAATCCCTCAACAGGTCATTCTACCAGGTGGCCGTCGTGGTTCTTGCTGCATGTCCTGCGGTGGGGTTGTCGAAGGGCAGTATCCAATCGGAAGAGAGGTGCTTCTTCTCTGCTCTACATGCAGCCAGCAACTCGAAACCGAGAAAGCTGGAAGAGCGTCCACACTGCGCGATGCATTTAACACTGCCAACGAATGTCTAGTGCATGCAAATGCTCTTGATCCTGCTGACGGAGAGACGATGGCGGCTCTTGCGGAAATTAGGCTCGCCAGTGATCAAGTCGGGATTCAACTTGTACCAGTTGTGATGCGACCGGTCGTGTATTCGGATGATGCGGGGACTCTCTGGAGCGGCGGCAATACATGCTGGCGCTGTGGACAGGCTTTGTCCCAGGAGAAGCAAAACATAGCAAGTGATTCATTCACCATGCAGAAGGTGCTCAGCAAACGCGAGTTGGGAAAGCGAGTACTGACAAAATGTTCTTGTGGCAGAATAGTTGCACATTTGTGTCGTAACTGTGTTCCGCCTGAACCGAGCTTCGCTGCGGCACTAGGCGGGGCAGCCGTCGGCTTGCTGGCCGGGATCGGGGCCTGTTTCGTCGTGCGGCAGTATCATGTGGCGTGGTTTATTGCTGCAGTACTTGCTGGATTTCTATCAGGGCTTGTCATCGATTTCGTCCGTGATATGTGCAGGAAGTATCCAGACATCAAACAATCACCAATTGTAGCAAATCTGGTTGCAGAGGGCTGGCAGTTGCCGGAGAACGCAGGCTGAATTGCATGGCGATGGATAGCACGGAGCAAGAGAATGACCTTTTGTGAGATATGTCGAACCAAAACCTTGGCCGAGATCAGGGCCGCCCTTGCATCTGGTGCAGATCCGAAGTCACGAAACAGCAGCGGCGGAACACCTTTGATGTTTGCCGCAGGGGCTAATCCATCGCCCGATGTCGCTGTGGCTTTGGTGAAGGCCGGTGCGGATGTCAATGCGACAGACAAGAACGGGGCCACGCCGTTGATCATCGCGGCTGAGAACAACCAGAACGCGGGTGTGATCGTGGCGCTGATCAGCGCTGGTGCGGATGTCAACGCCATCGGGGACATTGGCAATACGGCGCTATTCGTCGCTGCTCGCAGCAATCCCAACCCGGATGTGATCGTGGCGCTGCTGAAGGCAGGAGCCAGTGTGAACGCCACGAACCACAAGGGCACCACGCCCCTGATGTTCGCCGCTCAGGAGAACCCCAATCCGGCTGTGATTGAGTCCCTGGTGAAGGCTGGTGCTAATGTCAATGCGACCACCGAGAAGGGCGCGACGCCGCTGATGCTGGCATCCCTGAAGAACCCGAATCCCGAGATCGTTGCAGCGCTGACCAAGGCCGGGGCGGAGGTGAATGCAAGGGAGGACAAGGGATCAACCGCCTTGATGTTTGCGTCCGAGATGACCTCCAACCCCGACGTGATCAAGGCGTTGCTGGCGGCCGGGGCCGACGTCAATGCGAGAAACAAGCGGGGCACAACGGCATTGATGTATGCCGCGCTGAAGAATGGCAACGCTGATGTGACGGCGGCGCTGATCCGGGCCGGTGCAGACGTAAACGCGAAAGACATGTCTGGTGCTACGGCGTTGTTCGGTGCCGTCCAGTTGAATCCCAACCTCAAAGTGGTCCGCATGCTCATCGAGGCCGGCGCGGATGTGAACGCGAAGAACCAGCAGGGCGCAACACCGTTGATGTTCGCGGCCCTCCACAATCCTGACGCCGAGCATGTCATCGCGGAGTTGGTCAAGAACCGCGCAGACGTAAATGCAAAGGACAAGAGCGGCAAGTCTGCCTTGGCACTTGCCCGGCAACACAATGATCCCAAGATCATGCGCGCACTGGTCAAGGCCGGAGCAACAAAGGAGGGCTGTTTCGTGGCAACGGCTTGCTACGGCGACTATGACGCACCCGAGGTCGTTCTGCTGCGCCAGTTCCGCGACACCTACCTCCTTCGTTCGCCGATCACCTTGGCGTTTGTGAAGTGCTACTACAGGATCGGGCCCTATCTTGCCGCGCACCTGCGTCGCCACCCATCTCTGATCCCGAAAGTGAGGAGATGTTTAACCAAGGTCGTTAAGTGTTTGGAGAAGCACGGTCTATCGTGTCCCCAGACGGGAAAGGAGTAGGAAGTAATGCAGGTAGAAATGTATGTCGAGCCGTCGTCCCTGATGCAGGCGATCATGGGAGCAGGGAGCGTCGGAAGCCAAATGGTCTCGGACGGTCTCCTGGCGAATCTCATTCAGGGCGCCGACCGGGATCTTGAGCTGGGCGGAAGACTGGTTCAACACATGCGTGGCAACACGCCCGTGGTCAAAACAGTGAACGAGATGTCCGACGACCAGTGGCGTCAGTTCCTCAACGGGCACTTTGGCCATCCGAACTGGAGCCGCTGGTTCGCGAGAAACAGCGGCAATCGCTACAGCATAGTCGTCGTTGAATGACAGAAGGTAGAGGGAAGGTCATGAATATCGTTCAATTCGAGGTCTTCGGGCGTGGATCACGCCCCCCTGGTGGAATCGCCGGTGCGGTCTGTAAGACGTGGGTGTCGCAACACCCTGGCGTCAACCCGTACAATGCGCGAGTTGCCGTAAACGTCGACAACAGCGGAATCTGGTCGGATGTCCATACGCGTGAGCACTACGGGTTGCTGCACTATAGCGGCCAGAAGTGCACATGGGACTTCGTCTCTGTCGGTGGGCAACAGTATCTGTTGCTCGTCGTTTCCGAAAAGTAGAGGGCCAATGCCCAAAAGGCTGGAATGCACGCAGAACTCTGCGGCGGCTTGCGACCGGAGGTCGTCAGGAAGATGAAGAACGATGCCTTTCTGCATAGGCTGACTTCCGAGCAGGACGCTGATGCAGCCATTCCAGGTTTTCGGTGTAGAAGGTAGTAGGCAGTGAATCGACCACGAGTGTAACGTGGATCATAGAACGGTCAGGAGGCATACCATGGGTGACACACAACTTCAGACTCGAGTCCGGGATCTCCCGGGAGTGCAGCTCGGTGAGGGTGCTTCAACGCGAGAGGCGATTGCCAACATTTTCAGCGTCATCCGCGCAAGCACTTCAGGCGTTGTATCCTCAGCGGAGTTCGGGAAGGTACGCGATGCTTTCCGTGGCTGGGGCTTCGACAATGTCCTTGACGGTTCCGAAGAGGATCTTGCTGCAGCTATTGCTCAGCGCATTGAGAGTGCTGGCGGACAGAAGATCAACTATGCCCCCAACGGATCATCTGGCGATTACGTGGTCGAACAGACTGCGGGTGTGGGGCTTGCGGATCGTGTGCAGTTCCTTCTCGTCGATTACCCCGACAATCGGCGGTACTGTGCACCCTCGTTCGCGGTCGCTTTGAAGTGTGCAGAAACGAATCACTGGTTTGCGTGCGGCCTCGGTCTTGGAGTTAAGAATGAGCGTATCTTTGACCTCGTTTGGGTTCTTCGGTCTCCAGATGATCGTTTAAAATCCGATGCGCTCGGACAGATCACAGGGCTTTCTCCTGAAGACAAGGCACTCATTGCGGAGGAAGTGGTTCGCGTCCTCGACACAGGGACTCTCAGCACACGTTGGGACTCCTACGAGGCGGGACCGTATGGAGTGGCAATCGCCCGTGCAGCCCCCCATAGCCTCGAGAGCCTCCTCGACTTTGCCACTCGGCACGCCGCCGACACCGAGCGTCGCATCTGGGCTCAACGGGTCATGGGAGAGGTGTATCGGCGGAATTCCGCAATCGAGATCTCGGAGGATGTCCTGGCGCGGCTCGCGGCTTTCTTGAGCGCGGGGCTCAACACCGCAAATCCCCACGCCCAAACGTCGTGGACTGCCGCAGAGAGCCTCGGACTGCTGGGCCATCATGCATCGACCGCTTTGCCGAAGCTCAAGGAAATAGTGAGTGGTGGTCATGCTAGTGACCCGAGAGTTCTCGAAATCTATCGTACGGCCATCCAGGCCATATGTGTCTAGCGACAAAACACAGGAATCTGAAGACAGATAGACCGCAAAGGAGAATCACCATGCCTGAGTACAAGATCATATGCCGGGAAAACAGCGCGGAGAGCGCGATGGGCATCAATATACCAGCCTTTGACGGTCGTTCCGGGACGCTCGACGAAGCAGTGCGGCGAGTTGAGCAGTTCTGCGCCCAACAGGGCCTTCGGATTCGTGAACTGCCGGACGAGATTGGAAAGGGAGACTACGTCTATCTCGATTGCTCTGGGGAGCCCCAGGCTATTGTCAAGGCTTGGCATTGTGAGCCTTCCGAACGCATCCACATCTGCGAACTTGGCAGGGAACCTGACAAGGGGTTCTGGCTCGACCGATGAAGGGCGACAACAACGGAGGACACGAATGCACGAAGAACTTTACGGCGGCTCGCGACCGGACTTTGTCAGGAAGATGGGCAATGAGGTCTCCTTTCCTGAGACCTTGAACTCTGAGCAAGAGATGGCAGGCGTCATTTCGAAGGTTCTGGAGGCGCTTGACACATCTGACATTCAGCCCACCACGGAGGCTGAAATGAAGCGTCTCGCTGCGGTGTGTCAGTCCTGGGGATATGGCGCGGTCTGCCAGGGTACAAGTGAGCAGGTCGCCGCGATCTTGGGCAAGAAGATCTGGGCGCGGGGCGCAAGACGCATCAAGCCGCCGCCGTTCGGCCCCTTTGGGCCTGAGTCGGTACAGAAGGCGCGATCCTGCCAGATGGAGCGGAAGTCCCAGTTCCTGACCGCTGACTCGCGCGGTGACTCCATGGTTATCTCGCATGTAGTCGGCAAGGCCGCAGATGGAGGTTGGTGGTTTGCGGGCGTTGCGATCACCCAGGCCGACGCACCGGCCGCGGCGTCCCCCCAAGCACCTGCAGACACAGGCCGCAAGTCGACGTCATCTGAAGTGCGGAGTAGGACCCTCGCAGCCGAGAAAGCCGCTTCGGGCATGACAAGCGCTCAAGTCACCGACAAAGGCGAGGCGCTTCCGTCAGCAAGGAAGATGCGCGAGCCAGCTTTTGACGGCAATGCTCTCCTCATGGCCGAGAAGAAGGGGAAGGCACTCC
>JAAYEH010000024.1 GCA_012728855.1 Rhodopirellula sp.
ATGACCACCAAAGGTCCGCAAATCGTAACTGCCCTTTTCCAAGCACAACATGCAACGCTCCAACAACTTAACGCCACCGCCGCGCAATAACTTTGTCAAAAACTTCACAATGTTGAAGGTTAGTAGTACAGTAAGGCGAGCGGCAGAAAAGAATCTACCCGCCTCGGACGTAGCCTGACTCTCCGAGTCGGGGCTTCGAAGCCAGACCCGACTCGGAGAGTCAGGCTACGAATTTCTGCCGCTCGCCTAAGGCGAGCCTACCAGCCCGGCTGCTTCCTTGAGCAGCCGGACTGTTCGACGCGGTTTGCCCGACTAAGCGGTCGGTTCCGGCGCAGCTTCCTGGGTTGTCGCCGGCATTTCCAGAGTGCGAGTCTGCAGGCCGATCTTAGCCAGGATCAGATACAGCACGAAGCCGACGACAAAGGCCATCAGCGGCGGCACGGGGACGATCGTTGCATACTCTTTCAGGGGTTCGACGAGAGCGGCGACGCTGTTGAACGCCCCCACGATAAACCCGGCGATCCACGAGATCCAGCCGGCCGGATTGAAACCTGCTCGCGGTCCGGCCCACTTCTTGCCGGAGAGGAGGTAGTCAGCGGCCATCGCCCCGCACACCGGTCCGAATGAAGCGCCGATGATGGAAAACACCGAAACGACATCGCCTGCCCAACCGGTCACGGCGAGGATAATGCTCACCAAAGTGCCGATTCCGACCGAAATGAACGGATTGACCTTGGGCAGCGTCGTCTTGAAGCTGTTGGCCGCAATGAAAGCCGAGAAGCACGCGGGCGGGAAGGCTGCAATGGTCAGGAGATACCAGAAGACCGATGCGGTCTGGGTTCCCATGATGTTTCCCATCAGCGTTGTCGTCTGAAGCTTGGTCGGGTCGTCGATTTTGCCTAAACCGCAAGCCCCGGCGACGATCAACAGAGAGAGCCCGCCTGCAAAGATCGTGGCGCCGGCGATGCCGACCATGCCGCCGAGTTGCACGTCCTTCGAATCACGGTTGTTCATACCGAAATCGGTGCCGGCGGCTCCAGCCGTCGCAAAGAAACCGATGATGTACGTCAATAGGAACGCCATCACCCCCCAGATCGTCAATGCGGAGGCGGAACCCTCGCCCGCCGCGGCGCGGGCATTGCCCGCGAGGCTGCCGCCGTCAAAACTGCCGAGGCCCCCGATGGTCGAGAAGAAGAGAATCAACAGGATTGCGAAGGGGATGAGCGGCAGAAAGCTGGCCACTCGCGCCACGTACTGGATTCCTTTCAATCCCATAAACGCCGCCAAGACGGCCCACACCGTAGCCACGATCGCATGGGCGGGTGTGCCCAAGGCGGCCTCCGGCCCTCCGACCCATGGGGCACAAAGCAGCACGGCGGAAAAGAACGCGTTCACGCCCAACCAACCGAACTGCAACACGCCCATGAGATAGCCGGGCATGAGAAAGCCGCCGGTCGCCCCGTACGTGGAAGTGCCCACGATGTACAGCGGAAGTCCGGTTTTCAGGCCGAGCATTCCTGGAACCAGATAGTAGAGGAAATGGCACAGCAACGCCGCCAGCACCAGCCCGGCAAACGCGATCATCAATCCCTGCGACAAAGCGCCGCCGGAAACACCGCCGCCGGTCGGGATGTCTTGCCAAAAGACAAACCAGAGCATAATGCCCGCGTACGTCTGCGCGGTGCTCTTATACCAGGCAACGCGGTTCGACTGCGGCACGGGCTGGGCCGCTGCAATGTAGTCGGGTAGTCTCGAAGCCATTGTTCCCTCCAGTAGGTCAGATCAGAACGGATGCGTACCCAGGCCGTGAAAGGCCAACTTTCCGCCGACTCGAAATCCCTCGCTGCCCCGCCTTTTCGCCGAATCCAGAGTATAGCGGGGGGCGGCCGGAGAAGTCCAGCAGCGCTGGGCGGGGAAGAGTGCGGCGGCTCACGCAAAGGCGCAAAGACGCAAAGGAAAGTCAGGCAATAGAGACAGGGGAAAAGCAGGGAAGGTCTTTGCCCCTCGACTTTGCGCCTTTGCGGCTTTGCGTGAGCTTCCCGATTTTGGGTTCGGTTGGAGGTCGTTATTCAGAATGGCCATACCAGGGGGGCCACCAGGACGGTGATCGACCAAACCAACAGATCTAGCGGAATGCCGATTTTGAGGTAGTCGCTGAATCGATAACCGCCCGGGCCGTAGACCATCAGATTGGTCTGGTAACCGATCGGAGTGGCGAAGCCGGCCGAGGCCGCCATCATCACCGCGACGATGAAGGGAATCGGGTTGGCGTCGAGATTCTGCGCAGTCAACAGCGCGAACGGAAACATCAACGCGGCCGCCGCGTTGTTGGTTACCAATTCGGTGACCGCCAGGGTGACGCCGTAAATCGCCACCAGCGACAGCCAAGGGCTGCCGCCGACGACGCTGATGATTCCTTGAGTGATACCGTCGGCCGCTCCGGTCTTCTCTAGCGCCTGCCCAATTCCGAAGGAAGCGGCGATCGCCAGCAGAACCTGCCAGTCGATGCTCCGCCGGGCCTGCTCGGTACGGCAACAGCGGGTGAGGATCATCAGGCCGGCGGCCACCACCGCCGCTTCGAGCATACTGACGGCACCGAGTGAAATGGTGCTTTCGCCCCAGGCAATCGCGATCGGCCCGAAGCCTTCCGTCGCCGTGACGACGGCGATCATGCCCAACAGAATCGTCAGCGCCACGGCCGCCTTTTCGAAGCGGGGCGGAGTGGAGTCCTCCACACGGCTGACCAAAAAGAACTGGCGGCTGTTGCGGTTCTGGTTGACAAAGGAGGCGTGTCCTTCCAGCAAGAGAATGTCGCCGGCCCGCAACACGATATCGCCGATCTTGCCGCGAACCCGCTCACCGTGACGGGCGACGGCAATGACCACGGCGTTGTACACCGAGCGAAAGCGACCGTCGCGGATCGTTTTGCCCACCACGGGACAGCTCTTGCTGACGACCGCTTCGATCAGGCAGCGATCGGAGCGGGGCGAGTCGAGTTTGAAGACCTGGTCGGTGGCGGGAACCAGACCGCGGATCTTCTGCAGCTCGCGGACCGAGTCGACGATTCCCACGAAAACGAGTCGATCGTTGGCCCGCAAACGTTGCTCGGGGCCCACCGCCGCCAGGACGGTTCCTTCGCGGTCGATCTCCGCCAGGTACAGTCCGGCCAAGTGCCGCAAGCCGGCATCTTCAATCGACTTTCCCACCAACGGACTGCCCGGCTCCACGAGCATCTCCACCGTGTACTGCCGCGGGTCGGACGCGGTGGCGATGCTCGGCTGCCGGTCCGGCAGAAGACGGGGGCCGATGAGCAAGAGAAAGGCAATGCCGGCCAGGGCGCAGGGGAGCCCGACCCAGGTGATTTCGAAGATCCCGAGGCCGCGAGGAAGCCTGGAGACGCCGTCTGCGGCGACCTGCGCTTCGTGCGCGCGGATGAGAAAGCCGTTGACAACGAGATTCGTGCTCGTGCCGATCAGGGTGCAGGTGCCGCCCAGAATCGCCGCGTAGGAGAGCGGGATCATCAGCTTGGAGGGAGAAATCCGGTGGTGCTTGGCCCAGTCGTTGACAGCCGGGATGAGCATGGCGACCAGCGGCGTGTTGTTCATCAGACCGCTGAGGATCGCCGTGGGGGCCATCAGCCGGCGGGTGGCGTCGGCCACGGACTTCGGCTGCCCGAAGAGGCGGGCCGCAATCAACGCCACTCCGCCCGTCTCGACCACTCCGGTGGCGACAACAAACAGCACGCCGACCGTGATCATCCCTTCATTGGAAAAGCCGGCCAGGGCCTCCGACGGAGTGAGAATTCCGAAGACCAGGAGGATCGACAGGCCGGAAACCAGCACCAAATCCGGTGCGAGGTGCGTGGCGGTGAGCAGCCCCAACACCAGGAAGACGACCGCAAGCGTAAACCAGGCTTCAAACCCCATTGGCTGCCTCTTTGAATCCTTGTTGGCAATGTCCGAGCATCTCGCAAGCATGATCGGCTCGTCTAACCGCAACGGCCAACGGCCTGCGCGGTCGGCGGCAATAATACCCGCTACGGCACAGCCCGCGCAGGCCGTTGGCCGTTGCGGTTAAACGATTTCGGTTGCTAGGCATTCCCCGCCAACTCGGCGGCGAGTTTCACCGCGCCGGCAACGGGCTGTGGAACCGTGCTGAAGATCGAGGGGAATACTCCGCGCCGATGCAGTTCTGCTTCGAGGCGATCCAGCAGACCACCGCCGAGCAGGACTCCACCGGTCAGTCCTAACGGATAATCGCCCTCGTCAAACCCCAATTGCCGGACCACCGCGGCGACCATTGCCGCCAGGTCGGCGGCGGCGGCGGCGAGGATCCTGCCCGCAACCGCATCATCCTCTCGATCCGCTTCGATCACCAATTCGGCCATCGACGCCAGCCGGGCGCGATCCGACGCATCAGGATAAACGGCCGACACCATTTCCAGCGGTTCGCGGATGCCGAGATAGTCGAGAACGGCTTCGACCAGTCGCGTTTCGGGGCCGCGTCCATCGGCCGCTTGCGCGACGGCGCGGAGCGCCGCGACGGCGATCCAGTAGCCGCTCCCCTCGTCGCCAAACAGAAACCCCCAGCCTCCCGATCGGGCGGTTTCGCCTGCGGCGTTGCGTCCGAAGGCGAACGAACCGGTGCCCGAGATCAGCGCCACTCCCCAGCCTTGCGGCGCCGCCGCGGCGAGGACGGGCATGGCGTCGCTGACGATGTCGAATCGGCTCGCCAGCCTCGCCTGCTCGGCCCAGTCTCGGAATATCCGTTGGTTTTCTTCGCGCGACGAGCCGGCCAGGCACAAGACGGCCGCCGCCACTTCGTCGCGGTCGGCGTTCGCCCCGCGAAAGGCCGCCGCCACGGCATGGTCGAGATTCTCCACCGCGGTGGCCGTGCCGACCGATTGGATATTCGTCGCCCCGGACGATCCACGACCCAACACCGTGGACTTTCCGTCCGGCTCAAGGGCAGCCAACCAGGCGACCGTCTTGCTGCCGCCGCCGTCGATACCGAGGATCCGTCGTTCAGCCGCCATCGGACTCCAATGCTCCGCGCAATTGACCGCCGGACCGCTGGAGCAATTGCCGCGACTGATCCGCGGAAACGCGCCGGACGTGCATGACGATGGCGGTCTTCACTTCGCCGCCGCAGTCGGCGAGCAGTCGTTCCGCCTCGGCCTCCGAGATCCCCGTTGCCTCGTGGACGATGCGGCGCGATCGGGCGACAAGCTTGGAATTCGTCGCGCGGAGATCGACCATCAGATTCCCGTAGGTCTTGCCCAGCAGGACCATGGCTCCCGTGCTGAGCATGTTGAGGACCATCTTCGTGGCCGTGCCGGCCTTCAGTCGCGTCGAGCCGCTGATCACTTCGGGACCGACCAGCGGAGTGATGGCCAGGTCGCAAACGCTGTTGACGGCCGCCTGGAAGCTGCAACTCAAGGCGATGGCGTAGGCGCCGCATTGCCGGGCGTGGTCGAGTCCGGCCAGCACGTACGGTGTCCGGCCGCTGGTGGCGATGCCGACCAGAACGTCGCGGCTGCAAAGTCCAACCTGATCGAGATCGGCAATCGCCAGGTCACGGCAGTCCTCCGCACCCTCTGCCGCCCGGAACATCGCCTCCCTGCCCCCCGCGATCAACCCGATGACCAGTTCGGGCGGGGTGCTGAAGGTGGGCGGGCATTCGGCGGCGTCGAGCACACCCAACCGGCCCGATGTGCCGGCACCCAAATAGATCAATCGGCCGCCGCCGCGCAAGCGATCCGCGATGATCTCGATCGCCTTGGCGATGCTCTCGGCTTCGCGGCCCACGGCTTGCGGCGCCTTGGCGTCCTCGCTGTTCATCAGTCGGACGATTTCCAGGGCCGATAATCGATCGATCGATTCCGAGGCTGGATTTCTTCCTTCGGTGGTGAGTATTGGGGAATCCGCTAGCATGGTGTGCCGCTGGTTGGGTGTGAAGCAAAGCTACCATTATACGCACGGGCTCCCTGGAAAAGCAGCCCGGCTGTCGGCCACCGGATTTCTCCGGAGCAATCCCTTGCTTGATGCGAGCAGCCGGGCTGCTGGGTGGGCCTCCGATTTGACGCGAGCCACCACCCATACTACAATAAGCGATCTGATACCTCACTTGTACGGTGCTGTTTTGTCTGGTGGCTGCCCCTGTATGCCGGTCGACAGGATTCGAAGTGATGATCACCGAACTCGATGACGTGGTACGTTCGATCTGCGAATCGGGATTGATGGCGGAAAAAGAAGTCAGCGCTTTTCTCCAAGGTCTGCCCTCGGATCGCAAGCCGGCAGACGGGCAGCAGCTTCTCCAGCAATTGGTCCGCGCGCAGCGCCTGACCAAGTTTCAGGCTCAGGCGGTTCACCAGGGCAAGGCCAAGGGGCTGGTGATGGGCAACTACGTCCTCCTCGACAAGCTTGGCGAGGGGGGGATGGGCCAGGTCTTCAAGGCACAGCATCGGCGTATGGAGCGTGTGGTCGCCCTGAAGATCCTGCCAGCCGAGGCAATCAAGTCCGAGGAATCGGTGCAACGATTCCACCGCGAAGTGAAGGCGGCCGCCCGCCTTACCCATCCGAATATCGTTCGCGCCTACGACGCCGACGAAGCGCACGGTCTCCATTTCCTCGTCATGGAATACATGGAGGGGACCGATCTTGCCACGTTGGTCGAAAAAAAGGGGCCCCTGGCCGCGGAGGTCGCCGCGGACTACATCTGCCAGGCGGCAAGAGGTCTGGAGTATGCCCACGAGCAGAAGATCATTCATCGCGACATCAAGCCGGCGAACCTCGTGCTCGACACGACCGGGACGGTAAAGATCCTGGACATGGGGCTGGCCCGTATCGAGGAAACGCCGACCTTGGACGACCGGACGGTCGACGGCGCGCTGACGCGCGACGGCGACGTGATGGGAACCGTCGATTACATGTCGCCCGAGCAGGGCCTCAACACGAAAAAAGCGGATGCCCGCAGTGATGTCTACAGCCTCGGCTGCACGCTCTATTATCTTCTCACCGGCAGAGCGATGTATGAGGGCGAGAGCTTGATGGAGAAGCTGCTGGCGCACCGTGAAAAGACGCTGCCGCCTTTGAGGGAGCAACGCAAGGACATCACGGCGGCAATGGACGCGGCGTTTCGCCGGATGGTGGCCAAGAAGCCCGAACGGCGGTTGCAGACGATGGGCGAAGTGGTGGCGGAAATGGAGCGATGTGCGGGGCGCGGACGGCAGTCCGCCTCGATCGTTCGCCCGGCGACGTCTTCCGGCGGTCTGGCCGAGACGGTGCAGGTTCCCGCGGCGCCCGCACCCGCCCCCACGGCCGCTGCCTCGACGTTTCGCGCGGCTTCGCCCACCGTGCCGCCCGAGCCCATGCCGAAGGCGAGTCGGCGCGAGGACGCTCTGAAGGCCGCCAAACGCCACAAACAAGAGCAGGAACATAAGAGCGCCTGGCAACAAGCGGTCAAGGCGGCCGACCGCAACTACAGCCGTCGCCACGGCCTGCGAACCATCGACAAAATCCTGGGCTTCTTTGGGAAGGCAGGGAATCTGACGTTCAAGTTGGTTGTGATCGTCGGCGTCGTAGGAGGCAGTCTCTACGTTGGTTCGATGTGGTGGGGAAACCGATCGCTCGTCAAACGCTGCGAGGAGCAGGTTCTGGCGACGGTGAACAAGGCCCTCGGCCAGACCGAACTGAACGCGATCACCGCCGTCGATTTCACCAACGCCTCCGCCTTCGGCGCGCTGCCCGATATCCTTTCGTTCGAATCGCCGGTGGTTCAGGCGACCGACGTTGGCCGCCGGCCGGTTGCCAACCTGACCGGGCAGTACGATCGCATCAAGGGAATTATCGAGCTGAACATCGACCGCGCCACCGGCGCCGATCTGACCCGCATCCCCCTGGCTGCCGAGCCGGTGGCCGAGTAGCCGCGTTTGCCGCCTCGTGACGACGCTGCTATACTCCAGGAAACGCTGAAGACGTTTCTTTTGGGAGAGTCGCCGGTGAACGATAACCGTCAACTAATCCGCGTCGGCCATAGTCCCGATCCCGACGACGCGTTCATGTTCTACGCCCTGGCCAAGGACCGCATCGATACCGGTGGATATCGCTTTGCGCACGAGCTCGTCGACATCGAAACGCTGAACCGCCGCGCCTTTTCCGGCGAGTTGGAACTGACCGCCGTCAGCCTGCACGCCTACGCGCACCTCACCGATAGCTATTTGCTCTGCCCATGCGGAGCGAGCATGGGGGAGCGGTACGGACCGATGGTCGTCGCCCGCACGATGTTGTCGCTCGGCGAACTGGTGGAGAAGTCGATTGCCGTTCCAGGCATGTTGACGACCGCCTACCTGGCGCTGCGAATGGCGCTGGGGGCCGAGTTCCGGCACGTCGTCGTTCCCTTCGACCGGATCCTCGAAGCCGTCACCGCGGGAGAATACGACGGCCGGCCGGTCGATGCGGGGCTGATCATCCACGAAGGGCAACTGACCTTCGGGGCGTTCGGGCTGCAACGGATCGTCGACCTGGGGCAATGGTGGTTCGATGAGACCGGGTTGCCGTTGCCCTTGGGAGCGAACGCCATCCGGCGAGACCTGGGCGCGAAGGCAATTCGCGACGTGAACCGCCTGCTGCTGGCGAGCATCCGCTACGGGCTGGAGCATCGCCAGGAAGCTCTTGAGCATGCCCTCGGGTTCGGGCGCGGGCTGGATGCCCAGATGGCCGACCGGTTCGTCGGCATGTACGTCAACGACTGGACTTTGGACTTCGGTCCGCGGGGACGCGAGGCGGTAGCGGAATTGCTCGCCCGTGGGCACGCGGCCGGAGTGATTCCCCGGTTGGTGACGCCGGAGTTCGTTCCGATCGACAAATGAATCGTTTGTCGATCGGAAGCGTCTTGGTCCGCATGAAAACGGAGTGCGTGGCTGCTTGAGTCAGTTCGTTGGGATCCGCCAACATGGAACTCCGGTTTACGGGGAACCAAGACAGGGATAGGCTCCAAGCCGAAACGCTTTCCATCGCGTTCTCCCCTCGCTATGGAGATTACGCCCTCCAGGGCCGCTCGCGATTCGCCTCGCGCGAGACGAGTCGGGCGACCAGTTCGCTGTTTTCGCGAATCTGGAAGTCGAACATGCCGACCGCGATGAAATCGGCGCCGCTTTTGAAGGCGTGGGCGAAGCCCTGGCGGGGATGAAACGCCCCGGCGGCCAGCACTTTGAAGGCCAGCCACGGCTTGGTGACAGTTTTCATAAACTCCACCGTCTCCTCAGGATTGATGCACCACATGTTGTCGTACCAGCCCTCGCCGCCGTCCAACCAGATAAACTCTTTGCGAAGCGGCTTGGGGGTCGCCGAGGGATAGGCGTCTTCATGGAGCGTCTTGACGTAGAAGTCGCACGGCACCCCGTGCTTCTCGCAGGCCATGGGGACCAACAGCGAGTGGCCGCCGACGCCGACCGGCACGTTCAACGTCTTGGCGAACTCGACCGCCTTGGCGAGCCGATCGACCGCGCCGGCCTGCACGAGCTTGTCGCCCGCCACGCCCCAGACATACACGGCCACCGCCCCGGTGTCGACCTTGTGCTTTACGTCTTCTTCGAACTTCCGCCAGTCGCCGTCGATCTCCGGTTGAATATGGGGAATGAACTGCATGTGGCCGCCATACTCGCGGTTATACCGCTCCACAAACGGCGCGCCGGTCTCGAAGACGGTGTTGATGCCGTGCTCCTCGGCGATTTTCAGCGTCTGGAGAATCTTCTCTTCGGTGACATAGGCGCGAAATAAAGGGCCGACGTACTTCAGATCCCGCGCATGCATGTAACCCGAGATGAGATTGCCGCCCACCAGCAGCCGGCTGATGCTGACATTGCCGATCTTGCCGCAGGGCATTGCGCCGGCTTCCGGCTCGACCGCTTTGGCGGGAGCCTGTTTTGCGTCTTCCGCCGCCCGCAGTTCGCCGCCTATCCCGCCGGCGACTGCACCTGCTCCTGCGGCGGCCAACGAAGTGCCCAAGAAGTTGCGACGGTTCACGCGTTTCGATTGGGACATGCCGATTCTCCTGCGGACGGGTTGCTCAAAACCGCCATGATACATTGCCGGAGAGCGCCATTGTAGTCCGGACCCTCCGTGGCCGGACGGGACAGAGAGTCCGGCCTGCACGTTAGCCCAACGATCGCGGGTCAGAGAGCGCCCCGCCTGCACTGTTTCCGAAGTGGTAGAAGATTTCGGTCGCCAGCATCAATTGATCCAGATCGATCCATTCATCTGCCGTGTGAGCCTGGCGGATCGATCCGGGACCGAAGACCACCGTGGGAACGCCCGTCGCGGCCAAGAAGGCGGCATAAGCCAGCACGATCGTTGGTCGCCCCGGCGAACGCTGCTCGGCCAGCCGCGCCAATGCCGCAATCATCGCCGCCATGCCGCCTTTTACGTCGCAGGCGCCCCGGCCATAAAGACGGCCTCCGCGGATCTCCGCCGCAAACGGATCGATCGTCATTCCCGCGGTGGGAACCGTATCCTGATGAACACCCCAGAGGACCAATGAACCGCCGCGTTCGGGCGGGATATCGCCATCGAGTCGGACCAGCAGATTGTCTCGGTTTGCTTCAACCGGTTGGCGCTGGCAGGCGAGGCCCATTGGGTGAAACAGCCGTTGGAGAAGATCCGTCAACCGCGCTTCGCCCACCTCGGGACCGGAAACGAGGCCGGCCATCGGGTTCACGCTGGCAGTGGCCACCAGTTGCTGGAGGAGCTGGATGGGATCCGTAGTGGCAAAAGTCCTTTGGGCGTAATGGTTTCCATCCTGACGTCACATCCAAGTCAGGCTGGAGAGCCTACCCTACTATGCCGGTGTCAGGCTGGAAAGCCTGACGTACTTTCTCGCAGAACAGAACGATTGAAGCCGAAAACGAAAATAACCCGAAAGAAGGGTTGAGTATGGGGAAATTCCTGACGATAATCATTAGTGTGAGGGGTAACTCTCACTCTATCGCCCTTCGTAGGTCCCTGCCCCGCCTACGAAGGGCAATTTTTTTGCGCGTCTGTTAGCAGCCCGGTTGCTCCAGAGCAGCCGGGTTGCTTTGGATCGTCGTATTCGTTGGGAGCCGGGCTGCTGCGACTGTCCGCGGTCGAGCGCTTTGTCCGTGGGTTGACCACGTTTGAAACGGTTCCTAGAATGTTTGCAGGTCATCCCGCTGTAGGGTGGAGTATGTTGGAGGTGACTGCTGAAGGCGGACTGTTGTTAGAAGGCTGTCGATGCAAGCGAGCACACTCCCTATTCTTCTTTTGCTGGCGGTGACTGCCGGACTGGCGGTGACGTTGTTGTTGATCGCCAACCTCTTCAATCCGAAACGGCCGGGTCGCGTCAAGGCCATGCCGTACGAAAGCGGAATGGACCCGATCCACGATACTCGGCGGCGCTTCGGAGTGCATTTTCATCTGTTGGCGATTGCCTTCTTGGTTTTCGACGTAGAACTGCTGTTCCTCTATCCGTGGGCTGTCTCCATGCATCCGGCGTCTCAGGGGGCGGCCCCCGTCGCTGTTGGGCAGGTGATCGCGTCGGAATCGGCAGCCGCCGAAAGCGTTGGCAACGGCAGAATCGACTGGACTCCCCGTCCGGCCTTTCTCGGCGGAATGATCTTTATTCTGCTGTTGACGCTGGGATTCGTTTATGACTGGCGGAAGGGGATCTTTCAATGGCGGTAGATTTACCCGACAACGTGCTGATCACGCGGCTCGATGAGTTGGTGAGTTGGTGCCGCAAGAACAGCCTCTGGCCGATGCCGTTTGCCACGGCATGCTGCGGCATCGAACTGATGGCCACCGGCGCCAGCCGCCACGACTTGGCGCGTTTCGGCGCCGAGGTCTTCCGCTTCAGCCCGCGACAGTGCGACCTGATGATCGTCGCCGGCCGCGTGGTGATGAAGATGCTGCCGGTCTTGCAGCGGATTTGGATGCAGATGCATGAACCGAAGTGGTGCATTTCGATGGGCGCCTGCGCATCGACCGGCGGCGTGTTCGACACATACAGCGTGGTGCAAGGCATCGACCGTTTCATCCCGGTCGATATGTACGCTCCCGGCTGCCCGCCACGGCCGGAGCAGTTGATTCAATCGATCATCGACCTGCAGGAGAAAATCCAGCGTGAGGGGACGATGTTCGGCCGTGAGTTCGATGCCCCTGAGCGGCAAAGGCCCAAGCGGGCGCTGCGCTCGGAGGGACGCAAGGAAAGGGGCCAGCCAGAACATCGTTGAGAAACGTCTTGAAATAGGTTTATCATCCCGTTGGCAATCACACCCGAGCCTTTCCCCCGCACCAATGACCGCTCCCGAGACACTCGAATCCCTGTCGCAAGCGTTCGGTCCGTTGCCGATCAGCGAATTCCGCGGGCAAACGAGGGTGGTCGTGGCCCCGGAATCCGTGTACGGCGTGCTGGGGTTCCTCAAGGAGCGGCTTGGCTTCGATTTCCTGGTGGACATCACCTGCGTCGATTATCTTTATTACCGCGATGCGGCGGATCGCTTCGGGCTGGTCTACCTGCTGGCCAACACGGTCAGCGGCCAACGGATCACGGTCCGCTCATTTGTGAACGATCCCGATCCGGAGGCGGCCTCGGTGGTCGACCTTTGGCGCGGCGCCGAATGGATGGAGCGGGAGGTGTGGGACATGTTCGGCATTCGCTTCACAGGCCACCCGGACCTGCGGCGAATTCTGCTGCCGGGCGAGTTTACCTCCTTTCCGCTGCGGAAGGACTATCCGCTGCAGGGCCGCGGCGAGCGACACAATTTCCCGGTAGTCACGCGATCCGAGAGCTGAGATGCCCCTGACCCGTTCCGAACTCTACGGCGAGACGGCCGGCGACGAACCGCAGCAGTATCTGTGGACGATGAATTTCGGGCCGCAACATCCGGCCACCCATACCACCCTGCGATTGATCCTGAAGCTCGACGGCGAGCGGGTCGTTGATGCCGCGCCCGACATCGGCTATCTCCACTCCGGCTTCGAGAAGCTCGGCGAGCACCTCGACTACAACCAGTACGTCACGGTCACCGACCGGATGAACTACGTCTCGCCGATGTCGAACAACGTGGCCTGGCATATGGCCGTCGAGAAGCTGTTGGGGATCGACGTGCCGCCGCGGTGCCAATACATCCGGGTAATCGTGAACGAGTTGGCCCGCATCAGCGATCATTTGGTCTGCGTGGGGGCTATGGGGCTGGACACCGGGGCTTTCACCTATTTCCTTTACGCCTTCAATCCGCGTGAGAAGCTCTACGACATCTTCGAGGCACTCTGCGGGGCGAGATTCACCAACAGCTACACTCGAGTCGGCGGGCTGATGCATGACGCGTCGCCCCGGGCGATCGCGATGATCCGCGATTTCCTCGACGGCTTCCCCAAGGTGCTCGACGATCTGGAGCGGCTGCTGAACCGCAACCGCATCTTCATCGACCGGACCAAGGGGGTGGGCGTGCTGACGAAGGAGGAGGCGATCAACCGGAGCTGTTCGGGGCCGGTCGCCCGCGCCAGCGGCGTCCCCCGCGACCTGCGTAAGGACGAGCCGTACCTGGCCTATCCCGATTTCGACTTCAAAGTCTGTTGCGCCCAAGCGGGCGACTGCTACGCCCGCTACCTGGTGCGGCTGGCGGAAATGCGCGAGAGCATGCACATCGTCCGGCAGGCGATCGAGAACCTGCCAGCCGGTCCGGTGAACGTCGGGGTCGACGACCGCGCGATCCTGCCGCCCAAGGGACAGGTGTTTTCGACGATTGAAGGCCTCATTACGCATTTCGAACTGGTGATGAGCAACCGCGGTTTCACCGTGCCGAACGAGGAGGTGTATTTCGCCTCGGAGGCGGCCAACGGCGAACTCGGTTTCTACCTCGTCGGCGACGGCACGAACCGCGCCTACCGCGCCCGCTGCCGGCCGCCGTCGTTCATCCACTTCGCCGTCTTTCCCCACCTGATCCGCGGGCATCGGCTCAGCGACGTGGTGGCCGTACTGGGGAGCTTGAACATCATCGCTGCCGAACTGGATCGATAAATGCCCACGACTGAACGAGTTTTGAGCGACCCAATCCGCACGGCGATCCAAGCGTATTATCCGCGCTACCCGAATCGCCGCGCGGTGCTGCTGCCGGCGTTGCATGTGGTTCACGAACATCTCGGCCACGTGCCGCAGCAGGCCGTCGTCGAAATCGCGGAAATGCTCGAACTGGCCCCCGCCGACGTGCTCGACACCCTTTCGTTTTACGGCTTTTTCAAGCAGGTCGAGCCGATGGGCAGACTGCGCGTCTGGGTTTGCCGTTCGATCAGTTGCGCGGCCTGCGGCGGCGAAGACCTGCTGGAATATCTTTGCAGGCGGTTGGGCATTCGGCCCGGTGAGACGACCGCCGATGGGCGCGTCACGCTGGAGTTCGCCGAGTGTCTGGGGGCTTGCGAGCACGCCCCCGCCATGCTGGCCGGCGACACGCTGTATAAGAAATTGACCAAAGAAAAGATCGACGACTTCCTGGCATCCCTCCCCTCCTGACGCAACCGACGTGGCAGACTACGAACCGGTCCTTTTGGCCAACATTCACAAAGAAGGCAGTCACCGGCTGGCCGTTTACGAGGCAGGCGGCGGCTACCGCACGCTGCGCCGCGTGCTCCAAGAGCGGTCGCCGGCCGGCGTGATCGAGGTGATTCGCGCCAGCAATCTCCGCGGACGGGGCGGGGCCGGCTTTCCCACCGGGTTGAAATGGTCGTTCTTGCCGGCGGATCATCCCGGCCCCTTCTATATGTGCGTCAATGCTGACGAGAGCGAACCGGGCACGTTCTGCAATCGCGTGCAGATGGAACTCGATCCGCATCAGGTGATCGAGGGGATCATTCTCAGTTGCTACGCCACCCGTGCCAACACGGCCTACATCTATCTCCGCTACGAGTACCCGCTGGCGCTGGAGCGGCTCGAGACGGCGTTGGCCGAATGCCGCGACAAGGGTTATTTAGGCAAGAACATTCTAGGCCACGATTTCTCGCTGGATATCCACGTCCATCGCGGCGCCGGCGCCTATATATGCGGCGAGGAGACCGGGCTGATCGAGAGCCTGGAAGGGAAGCGGGCGTGGCCGCGGATCAAGCCGCCCTTCCCGGCCGTGGAAGGGCTCTTCCGCAAGCCCACCGTCGTCAACAACGTCGAGACTCTCACCTGCGTGTTGCACATCCTCGACCGCGGCGCCGATTGGTTCAAATCGATCGGCACGCCGTCCGATCCCAAGAACCCCCGCGATCCCGGCAGCTACGGCCCGAAACTTTACGGGATCAGCGGCCACGTCGAGCGGCCCGGCCTGGTCGAACTCCCCCTGGGAGTTCCCTGCCGGGAATTGATCGAGGAGCACGCCGGCGGCCTGCGCCAAGGGCGACGGGCGAAGGCGGTAGTGCCGGGCGGTCTGAGCACGGGCGTAATGACTGAGTCGGAACTGGATATCCCGCTGGACTTCAGCGGTCCGCTGCGGGTCGGCTGTCTGGGCCTGGGCACCGCCGGGGTAATCGTGCTCGACGAAACGTATTCGATGATCGATTTCCTTCACAACAGTTGCCGCTTCTTCGCCCACGAAAGCTGTGGGCAGTGTACTCCTTGCCGCGAGGGCACCCACTGGGCCGTGGCCATGCTTCAGCGGATCAAGGCGGGCCGCGGCCGGCTGAAGGATCTCGATCTGCTGCTGGAGATCGCCGACAACATCGGCATCATCCCCGGCACGACGATTTGCGGCCTCGCCGACGGCGCCGCCTGGCCCATCAAGACCACGCTCCGCAAATTCCGTGAAGAATTCGTAGACCACATCAAGCAAACAAACCCCGGGGGCTACACGGCCCAGTCGCCGCCCCCGGCAATGGCCCTCGTCCACAAATGACGAGTGACAAATGACCAATGACCAGTGATCCCGTCGTCCTCATTGACGGCCGCGAACTCGAACTCTCCCCCGGTGAACGTCTCAACGCCATCCAGGCCGCTGAGCGCGTTGGGATCCAGATTCCGCACTACTGCTGGCACCCGGGACTGACGGTCGTGGGCAGTTGCCGGATGTGCCTGGTCGAGGTCGGCACCCGTGACGCCGCAACGGGGGAAATCAGCATGATGCCCAAGCTGATACCGGGCTGCAACACCCCGGTCCGCGATGGCATGGTCATCGTGACCAACAGCGAAAAGGTGCAGCAAGCCCGTGCGATGGTCGAGGAAGACCTCCTCCTCCGCCACCCGATCGATTGTCCCATTTGCGACAAGGCGGGTGAGTGCCTTTTGCAGGACTACCATTTCCAATACGGCCGGGACGAGCGCCGCGCGGATATTCGGCCATTTACCAGCCGCCGCCGAGACATCGGCGACGTCACGCTCTTCGTCGACCGCTGCGTAATGTGTAGCCGCTGTGTCCGCTTCTGCCGCGAGATAAGCGGAACCAATGAACTGATGGTCGTCAACCGCGGCGCGCACGAGGAGATCGACGTGGCGCCCGGCTTCCCGCTGGCCAATAACCTTTCGGGCAATGTCGTGGATCTCTGCCCGGTCGGCGCGCTGGGCGACAAGGATTTCCTCTACCGGCAACGGGTCTGGTATATGCGTCGCCACATGGGCGTTTGCACCGGTTGCGCCACCGGTTGCTCGATCTGGGTCGAAGAGAACCAGGATCGCATCTATCGGCTCAAGCCGCGGGAAAACCCGCAGGTCAACCGTTGGTGGATTTGCAACGAAGGTCGCTACGGTTACCCGCACGTCCATCATGACCAACGACTGGCCCAGCCGCTGCGGCGCGATGGTCAAGTGCCGGTCGACCTGGATTGGACCGCGCTGCCCGCCGAGTTGCTCGAACGGCTCCGCAGTGCCGGCCGATTGGCGGCAGTCCTCTCGCCGTACTTGTCGGTCGAAGAAGCGTACCTGCTGGCAACGCTCGTTCGGGGCATCGACCGCGAGGCCCGACTCGTTCTCGGCCCGGTGCCGGTTGTCGGCGAGGACGAGCGGTTCCCCAACGGTTTCATCATTTCATCGGAGAAATGCCCCAATCGCCGCGGGGTCGAAGAGATCATCGCACGATTCGAGAACGGCCGCATCACCGCGCTGGACCACTTCCTGCCCGAACTGGCGGACGGTCAAATCGCTGGCGTTTGGTTTTCGGGCGGGTACAAGAACGCGAATTGGATCGAAGAAGAGAAAGCCCGGCCGCTAGCGGCAGTGAAGCTCTTGGTCGTCCAAGATCTCTTTCCTTCGGCGATTTCGGCGCTGGCAACCTATGAGTTGCCTGCGGCGGCTTTTGCCGAACGCGACGGTTCCTACGTCAATCGCAACGATCACCTCCAGTCTGTCCGCTGGGCGATACGCCCGCCGCACGGCGTCCGGCCGGAGGGAACCCTGTACTGGGAGATGCTCGGCCGTTCGGGTTTGTACAACGCCCGCGAGGTGCTTCGTGAGATCGCCGCAGAGATCCCCTATTTCCACGCCGCCGGCGCAGGAGTGCCGGACGTGGGACTGAACTTGAAGGTGAATTCATTGGCAGAAAGAACTTAGAACTTAGAACTTAGGACTTAGGACGAGACTGATCGAGAAACTAAGCACTAAGCACTAAGATCTAAGACCTAAGATCTTCCCCCCGGGAAAAACAGTCTATGGCCGCAATCATCGTCGCCCTAGTCAAAATCGCGATTGTCATCGGGAGTCTGATGACGGCGGCGGCCTATTTCGTGCTGCTGGAGCGTCGCATGGCCGCCTGGATCCAGGATCGCCGCGGACCGAATCGGGTGGGCATACCGCTGACCAAAATCCGCGTCCTCGGATTGGGGCAGCCGCTGGCCGACGGCGTGAAATTCATCTTCAAGGAGGAATTCACCCCGGCCCACGTCGACAAGCTGCTGTACTTCCTGGGGCCGGTCGTGATCTTCGTCGCGGCCATCGGCGCCTTTGCCGTCATCCCTTTCGGCAGCGCGTTGCCGCCGCTGGGGATCGAAAGCCTGCCGGAGCCGATCCACCTGGTCGTCGCTCCCGGCGTCGACGTAGGGCTTCTCTACATCTTTGCCGTGAATAGCCTCGCCGTTTATGGGCTGATCCTGGGAAGCTGGGCCAGCAACGACAAGTATTCCTTTCTCGGCGGCATGAGAAGCGGAGCGCAGTTGATCTCCTACGAAATTCCGTTGGGGCTGGGGATCGTGGGCGTGGTTTTCATGGCCGGATCGCTGCAGCTTGAGACGATCATTGCCCAGCAGGCCGAGACCGGCGCGTGGAACGTCTTCGTGCAGCCGCTGGGCTTCCTCGTCTTCTTCGTGGCGGCGTTTGCCGAGGCCGGCCGCCTGCCGTTCGATCTGCCCGAAGCGGAACAGGAACTCGTGGGTGGCTACCACACGGAATACTCGGGCATCAAGCTGATGATGTACCTGGTGGCGGAATTTCTCCATATGATCACCGCCAGCTTCCTGATCGTGATCCTTTTCTTCGGCGGCTGGCACTTCTGGGGCCTCACCGGCGCCGGCAACGACGTGACCTGGCCGATCGCCATCCTGCGGGTGGCGGTGCTCTTGACCAAGGTCATGCTCGTGATCCTATTCTTCATGGTGGCGCGGTGGAGCTGGCCCCGCTTTCGCTTCGATCAACTGATGAACCTGGCCTGGAAGGCGATGCTGCCGCTGGGGCTGGCGAACCTGCTGGTGGTGGCCCTCTGGATCGAGTACGGCACACGTGTGGTTCAGGCCCTTGGACTGCCCGGTGGGATCGCGATGGCGGTGGCCGGATGGACTGTGCTCGTCGTGTCGTGGCTGGTGCTGGTGCAGGCCATCCCGGCGACGACCGACAACCGCCCCCGATTCGGTTCCGAGTTCGCCCCAGAGCCGTGGGAGGAAAAGCCGACGCGATGAAACCGGACGACAAGAACATTCAATGGATCGAGGAACCCAAGTTGGGAGCGACGGGCCGGATCTACCTGCCTTTGTTCGTTGAGGGGTTGACCACGACCGTCAAGCACCTGTTGGGCCCGAAGATGACGGTCGAGTTTCCCGAACAACGGCATCAGGCGGCCGATCCTCTGCTCTATCGGGGCGTCCACCGTCTGAACCGCGATGGACAAGGGCGGGTGAAATGCGTGGCTTGCTTCCTCTGCGCCACCGCCTGCCCGGCCCACTGCATCGACATCGTCGCCGCGGAAAGTCCCTGGCCCGACCGGGAAAAATACCCCGCCAGCTTCACAATCGACGAGCTTCGCTGTATCTTCTGCGGCATGTGCGAAGAGGCATGCCCCGTCGATGCCATCGAACTGACCAGCCTCTACGACCTGTCGGGCAAGAGCCGCGAGGAGATGATCTTCGACAAGGAGAAACTGCTCAGCGTCTACGACCGCACCAAGGATAGCGAGCCGATGCAGTCGGTCCGCATCGCCGCTGAATCCGAGCCGGTCGGCGGCGAGAGGCCGGCCCTTCTGCCGGAAAGCCAAGGGCCGCCCGAGTTGGCCGAGAAAGAATCGCCCGCGCCAGGGGAGGAAACGCCGTGAACAGTCCGCAAGCGATCTTCGTCGCGGCAACGCTGCTGGGCGCGGTGGCCATGTGGCTGCTGTTGCCTCGGGGACAGGCCCGCGGCCGGCCGTTAGGGATCCTTCTTGGCACGATCGGCGTGGGGCTGTTGGCCTCGCAAGTGCCCCGCATCGGCCGTTGGGGGGAGGACAGCGTCTTCCTGATTCTGGCCGCTGTCACCGTCATCGCCGCCGCGGCAACGGTCACGCTTCGCAATCCTCTCTACTCGGCGATCTGGTTTGGCCTCTCGCTCCTGGGCACCGCGGGGCTGTTCTTGCTTCAGGGGGCCGCCTTTCTGGCCGTCGCCACCGTGATCGTCTACGCCGGCGCCATTCTGGTGACGTTTCTCTTCCTGCTGATGCTTGCCAATTCACAGGGTGGGGCGTACTACGATCGTGTGGCTTGGGAAGCGTCGCTCTCGGCGTTCGCCGGCACGGTGATTGTCGGCATCCTTTCCATGACCACCATCGACGTGCTCGCGGATCCTTCCGACCGGCTCGTCGCGGCCGCCGCCACGGAGGCGGAACTCGCCACGGGCGTGCTCAGCGACTATCCGATCGCACTGTTGGGAGGAGAGCTTTTTGGCCGCCATCTGATCGCGGTGGAGGTCGCCGGCACACTATTGCTGGCCGCCCTGGTGGGAGCGGCGGCCATCGTCGCCCAGAGCCGGAGCAATCGCCCCGCGGGAGTTTCCGATCCCGGTGATTCGCCCCCCTCCGCGATGACCGAGAACCAAGCCAAGGCGGAGCAGCGATGATGGCCTACGAACTCCATTTGTTGACTAATTATTTGATCGTGGGGGCGCTGCTCTTCGGGATCGGGCTGATCGGTTTCTTGAGCCGGCGCAATATGATCGTCATGTTCCTCTCGGCGGAAATGATGCTCCAAGGCGTCTCGATCAGCCTCGTTGCCTGGGGACGCTATTTCAACGACCTCGACGGGCAGATCCTGGTGATCTTCATCATCACCGTGGCTGCCTGCGAGGCTGCTTTGGCGCTGGCCTTGATCCTCATGCTCTTCCAGCGCCGCGGCAACCTCGACATCGCGCTGTGGCATGACCTGCGCGAGTCGAACCAGCCGCCCTACGTCGATCGCGAACTGCCGGAAACGCCGCCGTATGCGTCGGGCCCCTGGCCCTCGCTGACGCCGGCCGGTCGCCGACCGGACCTTCCGCGGGAAGAAACGGACTACCGCAGCCATGTTTAGCATCCCGATATTGCTCGTCCTCGTCCCCGCGCTGCCTTTGCTTGCAGCGCTGCTGACCGCTGCGCTGGGCAAGAAAGTGCTCCGCGAGCAGAGCCACTGGCCCGTGGTCGCGGGGATCGGGCTATCGCTGCTGGCCGCGCTGGGTCTGCTCGCGCAGGTTCGGGCGGCCGTTGACCATGCCGACTCGGGGCAGGTTGGATACGAGCAGGTCGTTCGGCTCTGGACCTGGGCCGATGTCGATGGGGCGCTGGAGTCCGAGTCGCCCCAGCCGATTGGGATCGCCACGTTGGATTTCACGATCGAGGTTGCCCTCCGCGCCGATCCGCTCACGGCGGTAATGCTCGTCACCGTCACTCTCGTTTCGTTGTTGGTGGCCGTCTACTCGATCGGTTACATGCACGACGATCCCGGTTATTGGCGGTTTTTCGCGTATATCGGCCTGTTCGTCTTCTCGATGACGATGCTGGTGTCGGTGAGCAATTTCGTCATGCTCTACGTCTTCTGGGAAGCGGTCGGCTTATGCAGTTACCTGCTGATCGGGTTCTGGTTCCAGAAACCGGCGGCGGCCGCCGCCGGCAAAAAGGCGTTTCTGGTCAATCGCATCGGCGACTTCGGCTTCGCCTTGGGGGTATTTCTCATCTGGACCACCTATGGCACGCTTAGTTTTCACGACACACTCGACGCGACCGGCCTACGGACCGTCGGCGTCCTCGGGCAGACCCGCCTGGCCGATCCGTCGCTCTACGTCGGCGGCGGCGTCGCCACGGCGATCTGCCTGCTGTTGCTCTTGGGGGCCTGCGGCAAGAGCGCCCAGTTTCCACTGCACGTCTGGCTTCCTGACGCCATGGAAGGCCCCACGCCGGTCAGCGCCCTGATCCACGCGGCCACCATGGTCACGGCGGGCGTCTACATGATTGCCCGCTGCACGCCCTTGTTCCACGCCTCGGGCGAAGCCTTTCAGGCGGTGGCGGTCGTCGGCGGTTTCACGGCGCTGCTGGCCGCCGCTATTGCCGTCACACAAACCGACCTGAAGCGGATCCTCGCCTACTCGACGATCAGCCAACTCGGCTATATGTTCCTCGGCCTCGGGGCGGGCACGCTGTTGGGGATCACCGCCGGCATGTTCCATTTATTCACCCACGCCTTCTTCAAGGCGCTGCTGTTCCTCGGCGCCGGCAGCGTGATGCACGCGATGGGCGGCGTGATCGATATCCGCCGTTTCGGCGGCCTCCGCCATCGCCTGCCGACGACCCACTGGACGTTTCTGATCGGCTGCCTTGCCTTGGCGGCATTTCCGGGATTTTCCGGGTTCTTCAGCAAGGATGAGATCCTCGTCGCGTTGAAGGAAAACTCGCTCTACGGCCCCGCGCCGTCGCTCTACGGAATCCTCTATCTCGCCGCCTCGCTGACGGCCTTCCTGACCGCTTTCTACACCTTCCGCGCATTCATCCTTACTTTCTATGGCCCGGAACGGATCCCGCCCGAAGCCGGCGACCACGCGCACGAATCGCCCCGCAGGATGACCGTGCCGCTGGTTGTGCTGGCGGTTTTCGCCGCCTTCGTCGGCGCGTGGTTCTTTTTCACGCACGGGTTCGCCGAGTTCCTTCACCACACGCCGTCGCTGGCCTATGCGGGCATGGCGGCGGCGGAGACGGAAACCGCTGCGGTTCATCTGAAGGTGATGATCCTCAGCGCGGCGATCGGACTGGCGGGAATCGGTTTCGCGTGGCTGCTCTACGTGGCCTGGCCGAAGACGGCGGACCGGCTTGCCGCGGCGATGGACGCGCTCGGTCTCTATGGACTTTCCCACGGCAAGTTCTTCATCGACCAGGTGTACGACCTGCTGGTGGTCTGGCCGTTGGTCGGCCTGGCCCGGGCGAGTAGCTGGTTCGACCGCCGAGTGATCGACACGGTGGTTGATTGCATCGGCCTGGCGCCGCGGGGCATCGGGGCCATGCTC
Source organism: Rhodopirellula sp. (assembly GCA_012728855.1). Classification (GTDB taxonomy): domain Bacteria; phylum Planctomycetota; class Planctomycetia; order Pirellulales; family Thermoguttaceae; genus JABWBD01. Next base: position 22,687 of record JAAYEH010000024.1, read on the forward strand.
CGATCGTTGCAGTCGGGCATGGTGCAGTTCTATGCCCTGGCAATGGTGCTGGGGATGCTGGTTTTGATCGTGGCCCTACTCGTTTGAACCGACTATGGTAAGCCTACAGCCCAACATGCTCCTGGCGACTCTCGTCTTGCCGCTGGCCGGCGTGGCCTTGGCCGGTGGCGACCGCGCCAGGGTTCGCCAGAGCGCACTGGTGACGACCACGATCAACTTCCTGCTCGCCGCCTTCTTGGTACTCCAGTACCTGCCGGGCACGGAGGCTTTCGCCCTGGTCGACTGGGCATGGCTGGGCGGGACCGATGCCCCGGTCGACATCCGCTTCAGCATCGCTCTGGACGGCCTCAGCCTCTGGCTTTTCGCCCTGACCACGCTGTTGATGGTTGTCGCGGTGCTGGTAAGCTGGGAGGCGATCCGCGAACACGCCTCGACCTATTACCGGCTGCTGCTCTTGTTGGAGACCGGGATGCTGGGCGTCTTCGTCGCCCGCGACATCATCCTCTTCTACGTCTTCTTCGAATTCACACTCATCCCGCTCTTCTTCCTGATCGGCATCTGGGGGAGCGAGCAGCGCCGCCACGCCGCCGTGAAGTTCTTCCTCTTCACGCTCGCCGGCAGCCTGCTGACCTTCCTCGGCCTACTGGCGATCGTGCTCTGGGATTACCAAGCTTCGCCGCTGGGCCGGATGACGTTCTCAATTCCTCAACTCACCGCCAATCTGGCCGGGAACCCCATGCCCTTTGGCCTGCAACTGGCGGTGTTCGTGGCGTTGTTCGCCGGGTTCGCGATCAAGGTGCCGCTCTTCCCGCTGCACACATGGTTGCCGTTGGCCCACGTGCAGGCTCCGACCGCCGGCAGTGTGATTCTGGCCGGCGTACTGCTGAAGATCGGAACCTATGGTTTCCTGCGGTTCAACTTGCCGATGCTGCCCGAGGCAACCGCCTGGTGCATGCCCTGGGTGCTCTCGCTTTCCGTGATCGGCATTATCTACGGCGCCCTGGTTGCACTGGCGCAGGAAGACATGAAGCGGCTGATCGCCTATTCCAGCGTCAGCCATCTGGGATTCTGTATGCTCGGCATTTTCTCGCTCAACCGTCTGGGAGTGCAGGGGGGCGTGCTGCAGATGATCAACCACGGGCTGTCGACAGGCGGGCTGTTCGCCCTGGTCGGCATGCTCTACGAGCGCTACCACACTCGCCAAATCCGCGACTATGGCGGCATCGCCCGGCGGTTGCCGATCCTGGCTTTCTTTATGCTCGTGATGACCTTGGCAAGCATCGGTCTGCCCGGGCTGAACGGATTTGCCGGTGAGTTCCTCCTCTTGCTCGGCATGTTTCAACGGGCGTGGACGGAAGCGCCGCCGGAGTGGGCGATCGGGTTGCGCGGGATCGCCGTGCTGGCGGTGACGGGCGTAATTCTGGGGGCCTGGTACATGCTCAGCCTGGTTCAGCGGGTGTTTTTCGGCCCGCTCCGTGAGCCCAGCCCCGACGATCGGCACGACCATTCACCGGTGCGAGATCTCTCCTTCCGCGAAGTGATGGCGCTCAGTCCGCTGGTCGTCTTCATCGTCTGGATCGGCGTTCAGCCATCGTTCTTCCTCGAGCGGATGGCGCCTACTTTGGACCGTATCACGGCCGGATCTGAGGAGGCCCTGAAAGCTCAGAGCGGTCCCGGGTGGGGCGAGCCGCGGGGTAGGGAATCGCTTTCCGTATCGGCCAAACAATCGCCTGACTCGTTGCAGCCCATTCGGCACGAAGAAAGACTTTTCGCCCCCGTTGCGCTCGCCTCCTACACCGCATCGCCCACCGCCATTGCCGCGATTTTCTCGGGAACTACTCTGGCAGCGTTAACCGCAGCTCCGCCGCCGGCTTTGAATGACCTTCCGTTGGTCATCCCTGAAATGATCCTCATTGCCGTCGCCGTGTTGATCTATGTCACCGGCGCATTCTTCGACACGAAAAAGCCGTGGAGTTGGATCGCCCTGGCCGCCATTGCCGCGGCCGCCGTGACGCTGTGGGCGATCTCAGGCCGGGGCGTGGTCGACGGATCGCTGCAACTCGATGCGTTGTCGTATTACATCCGCTGGCTCACGCTCGGCGTGGCGGCGCTGTTGGTGTTGTTGACCTTCCGCCCGCTCGCGGCGCCGGGAACCCCGGAGTACGTCGGCTCGCTGCTGTTGGTCATCGCGGGAACGATGTTGATCTCCTGGGCGGGCAACCTGATTCTGTTGTTTCTCGGCCTCGAACTGGTCTCCATCCCGACCTATATCCTGCTCTATCTCGGCCGCCGCGACGTGCTGGCGCGCGAAGCGACGGCCAAGTATTTCTTCCTGAGCATCCTGGCCTCGGCACTGCTGCTCTATGGGCTGACGTTTTTCTATGGGGCCACCGGCTCGATGGACCTTGCCGCCGGCGCCGAACTGCTCGGCGTCGGGCCATTGGCCGGCATCGCGCTGGTGCTGATCTTCGCCGGACTGGGGTTCCGCATCACGGCCGTTCCCTTCCATTTCTACGCCCCCGACGTTTACCAGGGCACCACGCACGGCAATGCCGGCCTGCTGTCGATTATCCCCAAGATCGCCGGTCTGGTGGCGATCGTCCGCCTCACCACCGTGATCATCGCCGTGCCGGACCTCGCGCCTTATGCCTGGCGAGTTGCCCTGGCCCTCTCGATCGTCACCATGACGCTGGGCAATTTCATGGCCCTCTGGCAAGACAACGTCCGCCGGTTGATGGCCTATTCCTCGATCGCCCACGCCGGCTATCTGCTCATTGCCCTGGCCGTCTTCCTTGCCCCGGGACCGACGCTGCCGGCCGCCTGGGACGGCGTCTCCGCGTTGTTGCTCTACCTGTTGGTCTACGCCGTCGCCACGATCGGCACGTTCGCCGCATTGGCAGCGCTGGGACACGAAGACAAGCAGATCGATGGCGTTGACGAGTTGGCGGGCCTCGCCTGGACCGGCGGGACAGTCCGACCGATGATGGCCTGGTGCATGGCGGCCTTCATGTTCAGCTTGGCAGGCATTCCCCCCTTGGCCGGATTTTGGGGCAAGCTGGCGATCTTCTCCAGTGCGCTGGGCGTGGGCGGTGAAGCCGGCGGGCTCCGCGGATGGTTTATCGCCTTGGCAGTGATCGGTGTGCTCAACGCCGCCGTGGCGGCCGCCTATTACCTGCGAATCGTCGGCGTGATGTTTTTCCGCCTGCCGTTGGCCACCCCCGGAGTCAAACGCGGCGCGGGCGGCGCGGGGCTCGCCGCGGTGGTTTGCGGCCTGCTTGTTTTGCTCATCGGCCTCGGCCCGAATGCATGGATCCGAAAGGCCAACCAGGCTCGACCCGGGGGCCGGGGAGCTTTTTCCGTCGAAGAATCTTCCAAACCGTTTCGGCTGATTCGGCACGATCATAGACTCCCAAGCCCCTCGATCGCACCCGGATCAGACTGTTGATTGAGTTTCCATGGCCCGAACTCGAACCAGTGCGGCGGGACTTGCGCGGCTGCTGAATTCCGCCGCACGGCCGATCTACGTGCTCGACGACGACCAGAGAATCGTCTTCTGCAATGATGCCTGTCTGAACTGGGTCGGCCAGACTTCCAACGAGTTGTTGGGAATCCGCTGCGCCTACCACTCCAGCCCCGCGGTCGCCGGGCCGGAGGCAATTGCGGCCGGCCTCTGCCCGCCGCCGGCGGCTTTCGACGGCAACCAGGCCGCCGGGGCCGTGGCCGCCGTCGACGCCGACGGCGAGGTTCACCGTCGTACCGCGCGATTTGTCCGAGTGGAGGGCGCCGTTGGCGAGATGGTCGGTCTCGTGGTTCTCGTGGCGGCAACCGACCTCGCCGGGCAGGAAGCGGTGTTGGTCGACCGTGAGCAAGGTGAAAATGTCGAATTGCACGAGCGCGTCCGCAAATATCGCCAACAGTTTGCCTCGCGCTACCGCATTGACTGTATGGTGGGCGAAAGCCCCGCCATGCGCCGAGCGCGCGCCCAGATCGAGCTTGCCTCCAACAGCCGGGCGAGCGTGCTCATCACGGGGCCGGCAGGAAGCGGGCGGCAGCTTGCGGCCGAGGCAATCCACTACGCCAGTCCCACTGAGCCGCGGGGAACATTGATCCCGCTGGCCTGTTCGATACTCGGCGCCGAGTTGATCCAATCGGCTCTGGCCGCCGTGGCCGATCGACGGACGATCAAGGACAATGTGGCCGGCAGCACGCTCCTGTTGACTGACATCGATCGGGTTCCGCGCGAAGTTCAGGCGGAAGCGGCGAGGGTGCTCACTAGCCGTTCATTTCCGTTGCGGCTGATCGGAACCGCGAGCCAGTCGCTGTGGGAACTGGCCGGCCGGGGCGACTACCTGCCCGAGTTGGCCGCGACCTTGAGTACTCTGGTGATCGAGTTGCCTTCGCTCGCCGAGCGGCGCGAGGACATACCGCTTCTGGCACAGGTATTCCTCGAGGAAGTCAACGCCCGCGGCCGCCGCCAACTCGCCGGATTTACCTCCGAGGCGCTCGACGCGTTGGACGCTTATCGGTGGCCGGGCAATGTCGACGAGTTGGTACTCTTGGTTTCCGAGTCCCATGCCAAGGCCCGCGGGGTGGAAGTCACCGTGGCGGACCTGCCCGACCGTATCCACCTGGCGGCCGACGCCGCCGCGCAACCTCGCCCGCCGGAGCAACGCATCATCCTCGACGAGTTTCTCGGCCGCGTGGAGCGGGAGCTGATCGGCCGCGCACTGGCGCGGGCCAAAGGCAACAAAACTAAGGCCGCCAAGCTCCTGGGGATGACCAGGCCGCGGCTCTATCGCCGACTGGTCCAACTCGGCTTGGAAGAGCCGGATTCGTCACCCTGATTGAGAAACCCGGCGATGTCAACCAGCCCTGCCCCGTGCTCCGACCCCCAGCCCCGGCCTAAGGCGATTTCCGCGTCGCGGTTGATCGTCTGCGAGCGGAAAGGTACTTGGGCGGTGGCCCTGCGTCGGCATCCGGCGCTGGGCGAACTGCGTGTTTATGAAACTCGCACCCTTGCCGACGCTTGGCAGATGCTGGCGAGCCATCCATCCAGCTTCCTCGTCGTCGAAATGACGCACGCGAATATCGACGGCCTCCTGGAACTCCTCAAGCGGGTAAAGCGGCAGTATCCTCGCGTTCGCACTGCGGTGGTCACCGAACCGCCGCTGGCGGACTACCAGTGGCTGCTCCGTGAGGCAGGCGCCGTCCACTTTGTCTTTTCCCGCCGCGCCACAGGCCCACTGGCTCTCATTGCCCATCGGCACCTAACCCAAGCGCCCGAGCCGCGTCGGAGCATCACCGAGCGGATCTGGGCGGGCTTACCGTGGACGCAGCAATTCGGGGCGCTCATCATTCTGCCCTCATTGTTCTGCCATCTGTTTGTCTAACGTACAGAACTCAATATCATGCCGATCCATATTGATCCATTGAATGCAAGCCAACTCTGTATGCCCAAGAAACCTCTGCAGACGATCCCTCATCTGCCAACAACAAGTCCATGAAGTACGGCTTCCGGAAATCGTCGTGAGCGACCGTGATCTGCACCTCGCGGCGAGATGGGATAATGCCCGCCGCTTCGCAGCGACGGCGGATCGTGCGCTGGTAGACGCCTTCCTCCATCAGGCGGCCGAAGTCATTGTGAACGCTGAAGATGATTCCCATCACGCGATGTGCCAGGGGGTGGAATTCGTCTTGCGAGAAGACACGGATGTTGGAGTCGACGTGGATGGACATGGGATCGGCCTTGGCAGAATCATGGGGGCAGAATGATGGAGGCGAGGGTTTTCGTCAACAGCGAAGTGTGGTATCTTTCGTGTGGCGGAATTGTCCTAGCTCCTAATGCTTATCCTTTTGCTATTCCAGAATCCGCGATTTCACGGGTTTTTGACGCTTTTCACGGCAATGCTGCGAGTTCTCAGCCTGGGATGCGTAGAATTCCAGGGAGGCTCTCGCAATCGAGAAGTCCGCAGGAGGGAGAATACGCAATGGATGAAACTCCGAGCGTGAATATCAACGGAGTCGCTGTCGATGCGGTGATTCTTGATCTGGACGGCGTGATCACACGGACCGCTCGAGTCCACTCCGCCGCCTGGAAGCAGATGTTCGACGAGTTTCTTCGCAAGCGCGCCGCAGCGGCGGGCGAGGAGTTTCAACCGTTTGATATCGCCGTGGACTACACGACGTATGTCGACGGGATGCCTCGCTACGATGGCGTTCGCACCTTTCTTGCTTCGCGAGGAATCGAGTTGCCCTGGGGCTCTCCCGGCGATCTGCCGGACGCGGAGACCGTCTGCGGACTGGGCAATCGCAAGAATGTCCTCTTTCATGAGTTGATCGAGGAGGTGGGCGTAGAGGTCTACGAAGACGCGGTCGAGAGAATCGAGGATTGGCGGCGGCGAGGATTGGCTACCGCGGTAGTCTCGTCGAGCAAGAACTGCGAGCAAATCCTCCGCATCGCCGGCCTCGCGCACCTGTTCGACACGCAAGTCGACGGCGTGGAAGCGGCCCGGACGAAGCTGCCGGGCAAGCCGGCCCCCGATACGTTCCTGAAGGCCGCCGAGCGACTCAACGTCGAGGCGCGGCGCGCCGTGGTGATCGAGGATGCCGTCGCCGGCGTTCAGGCGGGCAGGGCGGGAAGTTTTGGGCTGGTGGTCGGCGTCGCCCGCCGAGGTCCGACCGACGCCCTCGCCGAAAACGGCGCCGACGTCGTCGTCCGCAATCTGGGCGAACTTACCACGGAAGGAACTGTCGGCCTCGTGCCGCCGCCTTCGGCGGTGGAATATCGCGACGAAATCGCCGGCCGACTGGCGGACCGCCGCCCGGCCATCTTTCTCGACTACGACGGCACGCTGACGCCGATTGTGCCCGACCCGGCCGCCGCCACACTCGCCCCCGAAGTTCGCCAGTTGATCGACGCCCTTTCCAAGCTCTGCCGCTTGGCGATTGTCAGCGGTCGCGACTTGCAGGACGTCAAACGGCTGGTCGGATTGGACGATCTGGTCTACGCCGGAAGCCACGGCTTTGAGATCGTCGGGCCCGGAGGGCTCCACATGGAGCACGAAGAAGGCAGGCGGCGTCTGCCCGGCCTCGATACGGCCGAAAAAGAGTTGCGGCAGCGGCTTGCCGCGGTGCCGCGATCGGCGGTGGAGCGGAAGCGATTCGCCGTGGCGATCCACTATCGCAACGTCGACGAGGCTCGCGTCGCGGAAGTGGAAAGGGCGGTCGATGAAGTCCATGGCCGCCATCCATCGCTGCGCAAACGCGGCGGCAAGAAGATCTTCGAACTTCAGCCCAACATCGAGTGGCACAAGGGCAAGGCAGTGCTCTGGTTGCTCGATGCCCTCGGCCTGGACAAGCCCGACGTATTGCCGTTCTACCTCGGCGACGACGTGACCGATGAAGACGCCTTCCGGGCGCTGGCCGATCGTGGCATCGGCATCCTGGTCGGAAAGCCGACCGTGCCGACCGCGGCCTCCTATTGGCTCAGCGATACGGCCGACGTCAAGCCGTTTCTCGAAGGCATGATCGACCTGTTGAGCAAGAACGCGCCATGAGCACCAGAGAGACAACCGACTGGACGCTGATCTACGGCGAGTGGGATCCGGACCATCAGCCGCTGCGCGAAGCGTTGTGTACGCTGGGCAACGGCAACTTCGCCGCGCGAGGCGCGGCCGAAGAAGCTCATGCGGGCGGTCCGCACTATCCGGGCTGTTATCTCGCCGGAGGGTACAATCGGTTGGAGTCCGAGGTCGCCGGGCGGACCATCGAAAACGAAGATCTTGTCAACTGGCCCAACTGGCTCGTGCTCAAGTTCCGCATCGACGGCGGCGAGTGGTTCGACATCGATCGGGTCGAAGTGATCGATTTCCACCAGGAGTTGGACGTCCGGCGCGGGCTGCTGGAGCGGACCGTCCGCTTTCGCGACGAGGAGCAAAAAGTCTCCGTTCTCCGGAGCCGGCGCATCGTCGATATGGCCTATCCGCATCGGGCTGCCATCCACTGGACGCTGACTGCGGAGAACTGGTCCGGCTCCGTCGCGGTTCACTCCGCCTTGGACGGCACGGTGACCAACGGCGGAGTGGCGCGCTACCGGCAACTTGCCAGTCAGCACCTCCGCCCCGAGGATGCCGGTGAATTCGACGAGGAAGGGATCTACCTGGTCGTGGAGACGACACAATCGCGGATCCGCATGGCCCAGGCCGCTCGCACTCAGGTGTTCTTAGGAGAAGCGCCTGCCCGGCAGCGGCGGCGACTCGTCAAGCGGGCCGGCTATGTCGCTCACGAGATCGAGTGCGATATTCGGCAAGGCGAGTCGTTGCGGGTGGAAAAGGTTGTCGGGCTCTATGTGTCGGGCGATCGGGCGATGAGTGAGCCGCTCTTGGATGCGAAGAAGACGGTCGAGCGTTCTCCCTGTTTTCGCGACCTGCTAATCGAACATGTCCGCCAATGGTCTCAGTTGTGGGAACGCTGCGATATCGATCTCGGCGCCGACCATCGCGCCCAGTTCATCTTGCGTTTGCACATCTTCCACCTCCTGCAAACGACCTCGATGAACACGATCGATCTCGACGTGGGGGTGCCGGCTCGCGGCTGGCACGGAGAGGCCTATCGCGGACACATCTTCTGGGACGAACTGTTCATCTTTCCTTTCCTCAATCTGCGGATCCCGGAACTGACGCGATCGCTGTTGATGTATCGCTACCGGCGCCTGCCCGAAGCGCGGCACGCGGCGGCGGAGGTCGGCTACCGCGGCGCGATGTTCCCCTGGCAGAGCGGCAGCAATGGACGGGAAGAGAGCCAGGTGCTCCATTTGAACCCCAAGTCGGGCCGCTGGGTTCCCGACAACACCTACCGGCAGCGACACGTCAACGCCGCCATCGCCCGCAATGTCTGGCAGTATTACCAAGCCACCGGCGACATGGAGTTTCTCTCCTTCTTCGGCGCGGAGATGATCGTCGAGATCGCCAGGTTCTGGGCCAGTTTCGCCGTCTACAATCCCGACCGCGACCGCTACGAATTACACGACGTCGTGGGGCCCGACGAGTTCCACACCAAGTACCCCGGTCGCGACGACCTCGGCCTGAAGAACAATGCCTACACCAACGTGCTCGCCGTGTGGGTGATCCAATGCGCGTCGCTGGCTCTCGACCGGCTGGCCGACGACCGGCGGAAAGAGCTGTTGGAGGAACTCCACATCGACGAGGAAGAGATCCAGTGGTGGGACGAAGTCAGCCGCAAGATGTTTATCCCCTTCCACGATAACGGCATCATCAGCCAATTTGAAGGCTATGGCGAACTGGAGGAGTTCGACTGGGAGGGGTATCGCCAGAAGTACGGCGACATCCAGCGGCTCGACCGTATCCTGGAGGCCGAGGGAGACGACGTCAACCGCTACAAGGCCGGCAAGCAGGCCGATGTGCTGATGCTCTTTTATCTCTTCTCCGCCGATGAGTTGCAGCAGGTGTTCGAGCACATGGGCTACGAATTCGATCCGGACTTCATCCCCAGAAACGTCCAGTACTATCTCCAACGCACCTCGCACGGCTCGACGCTCAGCCGCATCGTCCATTCCTGGGTGCTCGCCCGCTCGCATCGCGAACGGGCCTGGGGACTGTTCAAACAAGCTCTCGAAAGCGACATTGCCGACATCCAAGGCGGGACCACGTCGGAGGGCATTCACCTCGGCGCGATGGCTGGCACGGTGGATCTCATCCAACGTGGGCACACGGGCATCGAGATGCGCGACGACGTGTTGTGGATCAATCCCTGCCTGCCCGACGAACTTCCGCAACTCCGCCTGCGCGTCCGTTATCGTTCGCACTGGCTGGGGCTGGCGGTGGACCAGGACAGGCTTACCGTCACCTTCGGCAGAAGCTGGCCCCGGCCGGCGAAGATCGGTTTCCGCGGCAAGGTCTACACCGCCGAACCGGGGGGCGAACTGCAATTCCGGCTCGACGGATACTGAGGAGTCGAGAGTCGAGTGACAAGAGTCAAGAGCCAAACCATTCGGCAGGCCGAGGGAGTTGCCTCAGTAATTCCGCGGCGCGCCCGCAGTCGGCGGCGGCGGTAGCGTTGAGCGACGGGAGGTCTGCGTCACCGATGCGGCCAACGCTCCGAGGTAGTTGCGCAGAGCGGCATGCGCCGCTTGGAACTGAGGCATTTGCGCCAGCGTGACGTACCGCGGATCCTTGGCGGCGGTGTCGAATCGTTGGAGCGCCTCGCGAACGTCGGCCTCGCGCGGCGTCGCCTCGGCGGCGAAAACCGCGGGCGGCAGAGCCAGATAATCCCGCCACTGCGCGTCGAGTTGACCGCCGAGTTGCTGCCAGGCCGCGGCGAGTTGTTGGCGGGTCGTTTCCACGGCGGACGCCGCCGGAGGTCCGGCATAGGGCGACTGGCCGCCCAAAGCCTGCACGAGCGACTGCGGCGGCGGTGCGTGTCGCATAAGAAGCTCTCGGAGAGCGACGACATCGGCCGGCGTCTGCACGGTCTTGCCGCCGAGTATATCGTACGGCCCGATCCCCATCGCCCCATAAAAAGCGGCGTTGGCGTTGGAATCGACTTCCATCACGGAACCATCGAGCGACACGCCCGCGAACAAGCCGCGACTGCGGGAATAGGAGTAGATTTCGGCGCGAAGCTCGACGTCGGTGGCGGCGGCGGCCTGTCTGCCCAGAGGCCCGGCGGCCACCGCCGCATCGGCACCCAATGTGAACTGGCCGTCGAGGACGTGGCGGGCACTCTTCTGGCTCTTGAAGACGAGAATCACGTCGGTCGACTGCACCCCCACTTGCCATCCGACGCTCCCGCCCGTCAGGGTTATGAATACCGGATTGCTCCAGGAACCGTCCGGATTGCGGACAACAATCACCCCGTGGCCGCGCCGGCCGGCGAGCACAAAGCCGACTTTAACCACATCGGGCACGATGGCGATGGCCTGGGCGTTGTTCAACAGCGCTTGCGGAATCCCTGACATGGGAACGGCGACGTTTTCTCGCAGCACCCGCGTTGCGGTATCCACAGTAGCGGCTTCACGCGAGACTTGGGCGAGCGAAATATCGCCAAGCGCCAGAACGGCAAGCGGCGCAACCGCGACGAACCAAAGGGGTTTGTTCACGAGGATCCATCCTTTTCGTGAGAGAAGCGGCCGTATTGCTCGGGGCATTATAGAGCCCGGCAGCGATATCAACAACAACATCTCGAAGGCCAAGTATACGCGGGCCCAACAAGGCGGGGCCACGTACCTCGCTAGAACGCATTATTCGTGAGGCTTCGCATTCCACTCGATCGTGAACTGGTGGTTTTCCCTCTCCGGCACGTAGCGGGTCTCATTGCAGATACCCTGTAGTATCGAGTGTCAACCTGTCTTTGGTCGGCGCTGCACTCGCCGGTCATTATACTGGCAGAACCTCCGGCACTTTCCTGGTGACTTTCGCCAACGCCGTTCGGCCCCTCGCGGATCTCTCCATGCACTTAATCCAACTCCGAGACATTCGTAAGGTTTACCACCTCGAAGAGGTCAAGGTCGAAGCACTGCGCGGAGTCTCTCTCTCCATCGATCAGGGTGAGTACGTTGCTCTGATGGGCCCCTCCGGGTCGGGCAAGTCGACGCTGATGAACCTGCTGGGTTGCCTCGATCGTCCCAGCGAGGGCAGCTATCTGTTGGCAGGAGAAGAAGTTGCCAAAATGTCTCGCGACGCCCGCGCCCGACTGCGGAACCAGCGGATCGGTTTTGTTTTTCAGAACTTCAACCTCTTGGCCCGCACCAGTGCGGTGGAAAACGTCGAACTGCCGCTGCTCTATTCCCATGGCACCAGCGGACGGGAACGGAACCGCCGGGCCGTAGAAGTTCTTGGAAAAGTCGGTTTGGGCGACCGCATGGACCATCACCCTGGCCAGCTTTCGGGGGGGCAGCAGCAGCGTGTCGCAGTCGCCCGCGCCCTGGTCAATCGGCCGTCGATCCTCATGGCAGACGAACCGACGGGAAATCTCGATTCGCGGACCAGCCGCGAGTTGATGCAAATCTTCCGCGAACTGAACGAGGACGAGGGAATCACCGTCATTCTCGTCACCCACGATCAAGACGTGGCTCGCCATGCCGGCAGGTATCTCGTGTTGCGAGACGGACTGATCGTGACCGACACGACCGACTTCGACGCGGCGCTAGAGTCACTCCACTCTCGCGACGGCGAAGAATAGGCAGTTTTGGGTATCGGCGTCGATCACGCCGTTTTCGTCGGCATTTCCCGTCCTGTCGATTGCACTCGCGGTAGCGGTGGGGGTGGTCCGATGTACGAGGTATGACGCTTTGCCTTCGAACCGTCACACTCGTTCTGATCGTGGTCGCCGCCGTGCCGCGCGGGGGCATCGCGGAACCGTGGCACTTCATTTTCCCGGAACAGCGGCGAATCGAGATCCGCGATCCGTCTCGGCTGCCGCGAGTTCCCTTGCCGCGAGTGCCCATTCCGCCCACGGTCGCCGTGCCGCGCGCCGACCGAACCGAACGACTGCTGTCGCTCGATGAAGCGATCGGCATTGCCCTGGCCAACGCCGAAGTCATCCGAGTGCTGGCCGGCGCCGGCGCGGCCTCAAGTGGAAGCACGATTTACGACCCGGCGATCAACAACACCCAGATCGATCAGGCGCGGGCGAACTTCGATCCCCAGCTTCAGATCCAGAACCGCTTTCGTCAGACGGAAATACCACAGGCGGAGATCATTGATGCCGACCCGCTTCGCATTGGAATCGGGGGCGGGCAGGCCGAGACGTACGACATGGATTTCGGCCTGTCGAAGACGATGGCCAGCGGCGGGTCGCTCGGCTTGGGAGTCAACGCCAACACCTTGCGGACCACGCCGGACGACGCGGTGTTGAACCCGCAAGCCCGCTCGACCGTCGATCTGAGCCTTGTCCAACCGCTACTGCAAGGCGGGGGTTTTGCCGCGAATCTCGCCCCCATCGAGATCGCCCGCATCGACACGGAGCGGTCGTTCTTTCAAACCAAGGACGCCGTGCAGCAGTCGGTGCGGGGCGTGATCGAGGGCTACTGGGCCGTGGTCTTCGCGCGGGTGGATCTCTGGACGAGAAAAAAGCAGGCCGAGCAGGGAAAAGAATCGCTGGATTTGGCCGAAGCGCGGCAGCGATTCGGATTCGCCGGCGCGGCCGAGGTGGCCCAGGCCCGCACCGCTTACGCCAATTTCCGGGCCAATGTGATTTCGGCCGAGGCGGCACTGTTCGACCGCGAGGCGGCGCTGCGGAACATTCTGGGGTTGCCTCCTTCCGACTCGACGCACCTCGTCCCGTCCACCGCGCCGACCGGCGATTGGCTCGACGTTCAATGGGAGTCGATGCTCCAGACCGCCGAGCAGTTCCGGCCGGATTTGATCGAACTGAAACTCATTCTCGAAGCCGACCGGCAGCAGTTGCTCGTCGCTAGAAACACCGCCTTGCCGCGGCTCGACGCCACCGGCCTCTACCAGTGGGACGGGCTTTCCGGCAAGACTCCCGACCGCCGCTACATCGTTTCGGAGCCGGGCCAGTTCACCGGTTGGGAACTGGGGGTGACCTTCTCCGTGCCGCTGGGACTTCGTCAAGGCCGTGCCGCCGTGCGGCAGTGGCAACTGCTGATCCAGCGCGACCGGGCGAATCTCGAACAGGCCTTGCACAACACCACCCACACTCTGGCCACCAGCTACCGCAACCTCGCCGAGTTCTATGAACAGTATCGAGCCTTTCGCGAGGCCCGCGAGGCCGCTCACGCGAACCTCGACGTGCAACTGAAGGCTTACGAGGTCGGCCGCACCATCTACCTCAATGTGCTCCAGGCGATTACTGATTGGGGCAACGCCGTCTCCGCGGAAGCCCGATCGCTGATCGAGTACAACGTCGAACTGGCCAACCTGGAACAACAGACCGGGATCATTCTGGAGGCGCACGGCGTGCGCTTCATCGAGGAACGCTTCGCGGCGATCGGGCCGCTGGGGCCGGCGACCTCACCCCGCTGCTACCCCCACGCCATGCGGCCGGGCGCGAACGTGGGTCGCTATCCGGGCGGCGAGCAGCCGGCCGAGACCACATTTGAATTGGACAGCCCCGTCGCCCCTTCGGCGAAATCCGGGCAGGAGATGATTCCCACACCCCCGCCGCGCGGATGATCGCTCCCATTCCTCCCCGCAGTCTTGTCCGGTGCCATGGCTCATGCTAAGCTGCCTGAGACTGCGGTTTCAGGATGAGGAGACGAGGGCCGTGCCCGGCGCAGATTCCCATCCCATGGCTCCCCCTGCCCCGTCGTGAGTTCGGTCGAGTTTCAACGGACTGAAGAGTTAGACAAGGAGTCGATGCGAGGCGTCCCATGCCTATCTACGAATACGAACACGATGCCGGCCGCGGCGACAATTGTCCGCAGCGGTTCGAACTGCTGCAAAGCATGGGCGATTCACCGTTGCAGTGCTGCCCGCAATGCGGCCTCCCTTGCCATCGCGTGATATCATCGTTTGCCACGATCAGCGGCGGGCGAGGAACACTCAGCCCCAGGAATCTGGAACGACTCGGTTTCACGCAGTTCAAACGGGCCGGTGACGGCCGCTATGAAAAGACCTTCGGCGAGGGCCCGGATACCATTGGGAAAAGTTGAGAGTGAAAAGCCAAACGATCCGATGGACTCGCGGATTGGCTCTCAACTCTCCACTACGCCGACTCCACCCCACTCGGCCGGCGTTCGGGGAGTAGGAGGGTGATTTCCCGGCTGACCTCTTCGACCGACTTGCCGGTGACGTCCAGCTTGCGCCAGCGATGCCGGTGGCAAAGTTCCTCCGTAAAAAACAGCTCGCGGCTAATCCGGTCGGGCGATGCGTACGAGTCGATCGGAATGCCGGTTTGCTCGGCCCGCGTGCGGCGCAACTCCAGCAAGCGGGAAGGGGACATCCAGAGGCAGAAGACCCGCTCGGAAGGCAAGCCCAACAGCGATTCGGGAGGAGGAAGCTCCGGCACCAACGGCACATTGGCCGCGAACCAGCCGCGGTAGGCGAGATAGAGCATGGTGGGGGTCTTCATCGAACGGGAAACACCCACCAGCACCACCTCGGCACGGCTCAGATCGTCGGCGTTTTGTCCGTCATCGTGGTGGAAGGCAAAGTCGACGGCCTCGATCTCGCGTGTTTTCTGCTCGGCGATCTGCTGGAAGAGCCCTGGTTTTTGCTCCGGCTGGATCTGCAATTGCAGCGCAAGCCTCTCGAGGACCGGCCCGATCATATCCATCGAGTCCACCCCCTGCCGTCGCGACTCTTCGAGGATCAGCCGCCGCAGATCGTGGGAGACCAGGGTGTGGACGAGGAGAGCCTCCGCGGCGGTAGCCTCGCCAACGACCTGGCAGACCTGTTCCACGGTGCGGATCCGCCCTCGCCGGACGAGTGTCACCTTGGCTTCGGGGAATTGCACGAGTGCCGCACGGAGCATCTGGTCGGCGGTTGCGCCGGTGCCGTCGGAAACGATGAAAACCGTAAGCATGTCGGGGCTCGCAGGGGAAACCGAGCAGTTCGGCCGCGCGTAGGGATTGCCAGTGCGGCGGCGATTGCCGACTGGGGCTCCGCCGCTTCGATCCATTCTCTCACAGGGGGGGCTCCAGCGCCAAGCGACCGCACAAGCAACCAAACCAAGCCACCCAGGATGATGGCGGCGCAAATTGTCAAGCGGGGGGGGCTGGGCCAGGCGGGTTCGGAAAAACCCGCACGAAAAAATCGATCCCACTGTAGTTGACATGCGTATAGTTGCCAGTAGAATGAACAACCGTTCAGGAGGCAAAGCCGATGG